>JAYPAW010000099.1:0-3573 GCA_038123915.1 Opitutales bacterium | reverse complement strand
GCACTAAGTAAATCACTTGCAACGATTCGGTCATCAAACGGAATCGCAGTATACTGTACCTCTTGATATGTCTCATGCCCCTTACCGGCAATCAGTACGCAATCCTCATCATTGGCAGCATCCAAAGCTAAATCGATCGCTCTTCTTCGGTCCTCAACGAAGTAAACATCCGCACCTTTACAGACTCCCTTTCTCATATCTGAAAAGATCGAATCAATTCCCTCGGTTCGGGGGTTATCAGAAGTTGCCCAAACTTGATCAGCGGCCGCACAAGCAACCCTCGTCATCTCCAGCCTTTTGCCTTTATCTCGATCTCCACCACAACCAAAAACGACCCGAACCTTACCCTTCGTGCACTCCCTTAACATTTCCAGGGCATTCCTAAGGGCATCTGGAGTATGTGCATAATCAACCACTACACGATAGGGCTGGCCTTTCTCTACGGACTCCATTCTTCCACTAACTCCCTTAAAGGTTCGAAGTTTATGAATAGACTTCGAAACATTCTTTCCCATCGCATGAACGATAGCAAAGGAGGCAAGTGCATTATATACATTATATCTCCCGATGAGCGGACTTGCGACTACACTATTCCCGAGCGGACTCTCCAATACAAATTTCGAACCCTCTGCATCTAAAGAAAGGTTCTTTGCCCGGAAATGATTATTCTCTTCGAAACCAAAAGTCAGTATATGTACTTGTGGAGGCAGTTCCTCTGCTAACCTGCGACCATAGGGACAATCTCCATTAATCACAGCGACTTTAGGTAAAGGACCATTCACCCCATTAAAAAGTTTTCTTTTCTCCCGATAATACTCCTCCATTGTTCCATGGTAATCCAAGTGATCACGGGTCAGGTTCATAAAAACAGCCACCTCAAGGTTTAAACCACTTACCCTGGATTGATGAATCCCATGTGAACTAACTTCCATCACAGCTTCGGAGCACCCTGCAGCCAACATATTTTTCAACATCGGATAAAGGTCTGTGGCTTCTGGAGTCGTTTTATAGGAAGGAATATCACGATCACCTAAATTATAAGAAACCGTCCCAATTAAACCGACTGGTTTACCTGGTCCTTCCAGCAAGTGTCTGGTTAGTGTACTGACAGTAGTCTTTCCATTTGTTCCAGTGACCCCTATTAAACTAAGAGCAAGATCAGGAGAACCATAGAACCTTTTAGCAAATTTGGCTAATGCCTTTCGGGCATCCTCCACTTTTACCTTGGTTACACCAGCAGGCAGATCGATCTCGCTAGATTCACTAATGATTACTTTCGCACCACGATTTAAAGCTTCCTCAAGGTGATCTTCCCCACTGGTTCTGGCACCAGGAATTGCAAAAAATGCCGCACCTGGGACAACTCTTCTACTATCCGAGCAGATTGCATTGATCTCTTTCACACCGGTACTCGTTCCACTCAATCTTTCAAAATCCAAAACCTCGGATAATAAACGGTTTGGTGAAACCCTCTCTTTAATCTCCTCTACTTTATTTGTTCCCAGAATGTTATTTTTCATAACTATGATTTATTGATTACCCCTGTCCAAAAAACTCAGTTCCTTATTGCTTGGTTGAATGCCAAAATAACTAATCAATCGGTTAGCAATTTTCTTAAATGATGGTCCAGCAACACTACCTCCATAACCTAATCGCCCCTTATTCATTTTGGGTTCGTCAACGATGACCGTGATTACAGCCTTGGGTTGATCTGCAGGAAAATATCCAGAAAACGAAGCTACATGGTGGGTATTGGAATATTTTCCATCAATGATTTTCTGAGTTGTGCCTGTCTTGCCTGCAATTTTGAACCCCTTAATCATAGCAGTTCGAGCGGTACCTTCATCACCCACTACACTGACAAGCATTTCGCTTAAATCTTCCGCAACACTTTCATCCAAAACTCTTCGAACCGCTGTAGGAGCAAATGGAACCACTGTTTTCCCATCTACATCGAAAGCTCTTTTTAAAATCGTAGGTTTCATGAGGATACCATCATTTGCAACTACACTCATTGCACAATGTACCTGCATTGGGGTCACTGAAACCGCATGACCCATAGGAAGTCTGGTAATAGTAAGACCGTCCCACCTATCTGGCGCATGCAATATGCCTGATCGCTCACCAACCAGTCCAATCTTAGTTTCTTCTCCAAAGCCAAATCGCTTACTGTAGTGATAAAGTCTTTCCGGACCTAATCTTAAGCCAATTTGAGCGGCACCCCGATTACTTGATTTTTGTACCACTTGGTGAAGGGAAATCTTACCCAAAGGATGATGATCTTTTGGCAATCTCAACGATTTTTTTCCGATATTGTAAGAAGCTATGGAGCAATCGATTATATCATCTGGGAAATAAAGGTTCTCATTAAGTGCAGCACCCACAGGCACGATTTTAAAAGTAGATCCTGGCTCGTATAAATCTGTAATGGCCCGATTTCTTTGATTCTCCATCGGATAGTCATTGTAGTGATTGGGATCGAAAGTTGGTCCATTTGCCAAAGCCAATATTTCTCCTGTTATCGGATTGCTTACTAAAATTGATGCACTCAGAGGTTCATAAGTCTCAAGTAGATTCGCTAGTTCATCTTCCACTGCATCCTGAATCACCCGGTCCAGAGTTAACTCCACATTCAGTCCATTTCTGGCGACAAATTCAACAGAGCGGAATTGGGGCATTTCTCTTCTTCGACCATCTTTCTCACTTTCCCGCCATCCATCCTGCCCTTTTAGGTAGTAATCCGCTAGCAACTCTACCCCCATGCAAGGTTTTCCTTCTTTATTTACATAACCTAATACATGGGCGGCCAGTTTTTGATTGGGATAAAAACGCGAGTGTTGATAATTGCCATATACACCATCGATATCGAGTTCCTTGATTTTCCTGTAGGTAGAATCGTCCACTCCTTCCTTAAGTTTCACCCACCTAACAGGTGTCATATCTTTTTTATCTACGGAAGGCTGATAAAATTTCTTATTCACTGCAGCAACGACTTCACTGTGTTCAATCTGAAGTAAAATTGATAACTCCTCTAACTTATGCTGATCCTCTTCCTTAAAAGCATGTGGATCCACGCCTAATACAACCACCGACTTCGTGGTGGCAAGAAGACTACCCTTTCTATCCAGTATGTCTCCTCTTCTCGCCTGTTCTTTGATGAAATTTTTACGTACCCCTTCAGCAAGTTTGCTGTAACGATCAGATTCCCAAACTTGCAGGTGTAATAGCCTTCCGCCAAGCGTGCAGAAGGTTAAAAGAATAGCAAAGAAAGTAAGGTAGAAACGATAAGAAGAGATAAAGACATTTTTCATCCTATCTTTGGGATAATAATGCCCCCCTACTTACTTGATCTTTTTGAAATTTTGAATTCTCAAAGGCAACCACCTCTCTTGCCGTTACATAAATCGTCCGATCAGGAGATGGCACCCGCAACCTACCTGCTACAAGTTGAGCAACCATAGAGGGTCTGAGAAGCCTCGATTTCAATCCCCTCAATTCCTGTAATTCACGGGCAACCATTTCGCGTTGATCCTCCAATTTGCCACAACTTTTAGCGGTAGCGGATATCTCCAT
>JAYPAW010000098.1:0-3620 GCA_038123915.1 Opitutales bacterium | reverse complement strand
GGTCGCAGATGAAGAGGCCAAAAATAAATTACTGGATGCAGCCAAGTCTGTTTTTGACGGTGTCCTTCTTATCCCTGAACCTTTTTTGGCAGCACTTGGGATGAGAGATGAAGAAAAGCTTCAGGATCCATCCTACAAAGATCCGGTAAGTAATTCACTTTTTGTGGATATTGGAGCAGGTACCACCGATTTCTGTATTATTCAGGGTTATTTCCCTAAACCACAGGATTTACTCAGTATTCCTTTTGGCGGAAATGAAGTGGATGTTATTTTGGATCAATTGATCCGGGAGAGCTATCCCGAAGTGAATCTGCCTATTTCGATGATCCGAGGCTTTAAGGAAGACTTTTCTTATGTGGGGGAACCTGAGTCAGGAGTGCGGGTTAAAGTACCTGTAGAGGGCAAGCCGAGGAAGATTGAGATTGGTAAGCAGGTTGGTGAGGCTTGCAATCGGTTGGTTGATGAAATTACTGACTCTTTGAAGCAAGTGATTGCTTCCGCTTCTCCTCAGTCTGTTTTTTCCCTTCTTCAAAATATCATTCTGACGGGCGGGGGGAGCCGAATCAAAAATATCGATCAGGAGATTCAGCAAAGGCTCATCGAAGAAGGGTATGAGAACCCAGAGGTTCGCTTATCTGAGAAAGACTATTCCCCTTTGGTTGCGATTGGTGCATTAAAAGTCGCTAAAGCCGCCCGTGCAGACCAATGGTTGCGTTAAGCAACCCATTGAGGAAATTTAAATTTAGAAGATACCATTTAGGCTTTGATTGAGCCTGTCGGTGGCATCATCTATGGCAGATATCACTTTTTCTGGGTCTTTATGGTCGGCTATCAGCATCTTCCATCCATCCAATTTTTGATAAGCACCAGATTCCTGTTGCTTGCATTTATTTAATCCTGGGAATCCGAGTTCTGAGACGATGGACTGAGAGACTTGAATGGCAGCTGCAAGTTTGGGACTTTCTTTTGCTTTGACTGGGTCGTCGTGCCAGTGAATGGCGTCGACGATTTCATCCGAGATATGATGGTTCCAAAGGTAATAGGCTCCGATCTTGGAATGATTCCAGCCAATCTGTGCCTCCTCCTCTTCGGTGATCTCTTCCGGGGAGTCGTATTTCTGGAGATAAATCTTTTGAAAATATTCTGGGAAGGTTATTGCGAGGATTAAAATGCCCAAGTTATGAAGAAGTCCGGCAACATAATCTGCTTCTTCCTCATAACTAATTTCCAAAACGGAGAGCAGTTCCCTCGTTAAGATGGCAGTACCTATGCTGTTTTTCCAAAATTCTTCCCAGGGGAAAGACTCTGCATTCTTTCCAAGCTCAAGGATTTCTTCAATTACAGGTGTGGCAAAGAGAAGCTCCCGAATTCGGTTAAAACCCAGAAAAATAGAGGCTTCTTCCACCCCGCTTATTCTTTTGTTATCTTTGCTTCCGAAAAAGATAGAATTCACCAAGTCCAACACTCGGGTTGTAAGGGAAGGGTCGAGCCGGATTACCTCAGCAATCTGGGCTAAAAAACTGTCTTCTGAATCGAGGAGGGATCTTAAAGTATCGTTTATACTTCTTAGTGAAGCCAGTTTGGGGCACTGATTAATCCTTTCGATTAATAAAAAATCTGAAGGAGGTTGCATGTGAAAGGGGCAAAGTGCCCGTGCCTGATTATCCGGTTAAAATCGCAGAGTTGGTTCTCTCTGGATTTAAGTTCTCCCCAAGTTCCAGGGAACCGTGCAAAAATTGATCTGCTTTAGCGAGCAGAGGGGAATTTTGGTTTAAGGTTATAAAATCTCCGGATGAGGACAGGATGCGTATAGAACCATCTGAAAATTGATCCACCGAAATCGTACAGTCTGAGTTCTTGGACAAAAATCCCTTGAGTTCTGGAGAGTTGATCAGTTCAGTTTTTACTTTTTCCAGATCCGTTTTACTGACTGGTTGGTCTTGGAAGCTCTTTAGATTCGACTCAAAATCTGTTTTGGTTGCAGGGGTAGTGGCAACCGGGGAAGAAAAAGCCCTGTTAACGATATTACTGCCAAGATTGATTAGACTGGTTGCTACAACTGGGTTCATGAGACCCAATTAAGCAAATATGTTGCCAAATTATTAAAATATTTTCCTGAGGCAGTTTCTACGGATCATTTCCTCGGCAATCTGGATAGCGTTCAGGGCGGCCCCTTTCCATAACTGATCCCCTGTTACCCAAAATGCCAGTCCGTTATCCGAAGCATGGTCCACCCGCAATCTACCCACCTGGCAATTTTCTTTTTCCGAGGTGTAAATGGGCATCGGGTAAACATTTTCACCAACTTTTTCCACAAAATCCAAGCCACTGAATGAGCTGAGCACTTTTTTGGCATCTGGTAGATTAACAGGATCAGAAAATTCAGCATTTATCGAAATGGAATGAGCCCGATAGACAGGTACCCGAACGCAGGTGCAGGAGACTTTGAGGTTGGGTAAGGAAAGGATCTTTCTGGCTTCATTGCGCATCTTAAGTTCCTCTTTGGTGTATCCATCTTCGCGGAACTGATCCACATGAGGAATCAAATTAAAGGCAATGGGGTGGGGGAAAACGGAGGGCATTGCATTGGGAACGGGGGCACCGGTAACCATCTCGGTGACTTCTTGATCCAAAGAGATTGGTCCCATGGCCCCGGCACCAGATACAGCCTGGTAAGTCGATGCGAAGAATCTTTTTAATCCAAATCTTTTGTGCAGGGGATAGATTGCCATCAATGCGATGGCACTGGAACAGTTGGGGTTGGCAATGATTCCCTGGTGCTTTTCCAGGTCACCTGCATTAATCTCAGGGACGACAAGGGGTACCGAGGTGTCCATCCTGAAGGCGGAACTGTTGTCGATAACCACACAATCTCTTTTAACCGCCTCATGGGCAAACTTGACTGAATTATCGGATCCAGCACTAAAGATAGCCACATCGAGGTCGCTAAATGATTCGGGTGTTGTTTCCTCGATTTTATGGACTCCACCCATGGCTTCCACCTCAGTGCCAGCGGACCTTGATGAAGCGAGAAGTTTTATCTCGCTAGCAGGGAACTCTCTTTTTTCGAGAAGTTTTAAAATTTCTTGGCCAACTGCTCCGGTTGCACCTACGATGCCTAACTTAAATTTTTTCAATGAATATACAGGTAAGAATTGAATGTCTTAAAACACTTGAGGATCTCTGCCTTAAAGAAACTTACAGCATGTTGTATGTTTCGATAAATCAGCAGAGGATGTATCATTATAAAGAAGGAAATTGTGTCAAAACATATGTGATTTCCAGTTCAAAGAAACCTCCTAGTTGTGTAGAAAACTCTCTCGGGACACCATGGGGGCTACACAAAGTGTTTGCAGTAATCGGGGTTGGGCAACCGCAAGGCATGGTTTTTAAGGCCCGAAAGCCAGTCGGTGAAGTTTACTGGGATTGCGATGAGGCTATGCAGTCCGAAAACTTAATTACATCGAGGATTCTTCAACTTGATGGTTTAGAGGATGGCGTTAATCGTGGAGGGTCTGTGGATACACTCAAAAGATTCGTTTACATCCACGGAACCAACCACGAAGCAAAATTAGGAACTCCGTCGAGTTCAGGTTGCCTTCAGGTATCCAATAAGGATG
>JAYPAW010000097.1:0-3646 GCA_038123915.1 Opitutales bacterium | reverse complement strand
ACCCACAATGATCAAATCATATTCACTGGCTGGTTTTTTCGAAGTGCCCATAACAACTAAAAGCAGAGGTTATCAATCAGTCTGACTTGGTCCACCCAAACAGCCACAGCCAAAAGCGATCGCCCAGGAACAATTTCGGTCTCTGTTCGCATTGTTTCTTTGTCCACCACTTCGACATAATTGATCCTTATGCACGGGCCTTTTTGTAAAACCTGCAGTACCTTGGCTTTGACCCGATCCACCTTTTTAAAACCTCTATTTTGCACAAGGCTATTGGCGGCTTGTAAGGACTGGTAAATGAGAGAGGCTTCCTCTCGCTGCTTAGGGTTGAGGTAGGCATTCCTGGAGCTCATGGCCAGGCCATCCTTTTCCCTCAAAATTGGTCCAACCATGACTTGGATTGGGAAATGAAGGTCGCGAATCATTCTCTTTAAAACAATAACCTGTTGGGCATCTTTTTGACCCAATGCCACTAGGTTGGGTTGGCAAAGGTTGAACAATTTTGCACAAACTGTAGCAACCCCCTTGAAGTGACTGGGTCGGGCATCACCACATAAGCCCATGCCCACCTTCTCTTCCATTACATAGGTGGATGCATCTGCAGCATAAATCTCTGAGGAGTCAGGTATAAATACCCCATCCACTCCATATTCCTTGCAGAGGGATAAGTCCCTTTTTTCGTCTCGGGGATATTTCCCAAAATCCTCACCCGCTCCAAATTGGGTTGGATTGACAAAAATAGAGAGAACGAGAAAGTCACACTCGGCCCGAATTAGTTCGACCAAAGAAAGGTGCCCTCGATGGAGGTATCCCATAGTTGGAACAAAACCAATCACCTTGCCCTCCCTCTTCAACCCAGTCGCCCGGATCTGCATTTCAGTCACCGATCGTAAGACTTCCATCGTTAGCTATCCGATTGAGAAATGCCCAGAGTTGGAAAGAAAAATTAGTAGGATTTTGCGAGAACCACTCTTCCCGGGCTGGATTCTCCGCTAAAAATACAATCGCCCGTTTCCGATTCTCCTTCCGGGATACAACGAACCGTAACCTTTAGATCATTTTTTAGTTTTTCTTCCCATTTGGCATCTCGATTCCAGTGTATCCGGGCAAACCCACCGTGGATCTCGGGTTTGGAATGGTTTTGAGGAGTAAAAAAATCATAAAGCTCATCCTTCGAATTGATCACATGAGTATGCTCCTGTTGAAAGGCACTGGCTTTCGCGAATAAATTTCCCTGTATCTCAGCGAGGATGTTTCCGATGGAAGAAACCAATTCCTTACGGTTCATCCCTTCACGCTTTCCACCCAAATCCCTGCGGCCCACAAATACAGAATTATTTTCCAGATCACGCGGACCAATTTCCACGGTTAATGGAACCCCCTTCTTGACCCACTGCCAGTATTTTTCACCCCCACGCAAATCACGGTCATCCATTTCCACCCGAACAGGAAGATCAAAGGCACACTCTGCTTTAATTTCCTTGAGCAATGCATCACAGGATTCAAGCACCTGAGCACGGGTGTCTTCCTTGGGGGTCACGGGAAGAATCGCAACCTGGGTGGGTGCGAGCCGGGGAGGAACAATCAATCCATCATCATCCGAATGAGTCATAATCATACCCCCAATTAAACGGGTCGATACTCCCCATGATGTGGTCCACCCATATTCTTCTTTCCCTTCCACCCCCTGGAATTTAATTCCACAGGCTTTGGAAAAGTTTTGGCCGAGGAAATGGGAGGTACCTGCCTGTAAAGCTTTACGGTCCTGCATCATCGCTTCGATGCACAATGTGGATTCAGCACCTGGAAAACGTTCGGCTGCTGTTTTTTCTCCACGTAGCACTGGCATAGCCAGCCAGTTTTCTGCAAAATCGGCATAGGTCTTTAGCATCAATCGGGTTTCCTCAATCGCTTCCTCAGCGGTGGCATGAACGGTGTGCCCCTCCTGCCAAAGAAACTCTGCAGTCCGAAGAAAGAGACGGGGGCGCATTTCCCAGCGCACCACATTGGCCCATTGATTGATCAACAAGGGCAAGTCCCGGTAAGACTGAACCCAGCGGGCAAAAAGCTCCCCGATAATAGTTTCGGAGGTTGGACGTACAATTAAAGGCTCATCCAGTTCACCCGCGGGTTGGAGGATCCCATTTTCATCTGCTTCCAGGCGCGAATGTGTGACCACCGCACATTCCTTGGCAAAGCCATCCACATGTTCCGCTTCCCGTTGCAAAAAGCTCTTGGGAATAAACAGGGGAAAGTATGCATTTTTATGCCCTGTCTCCTTAAACATTCCGTCCAAAGCATCCCGAATATTTTCCCAGATCCCATAACCCCACGGCTTAATCACCATGCATCCACGAACGGGAGTATTTTCGGCAAGGTCTGCGGCCCGCACCACTTGTTGATACCACTCGGGATAATTTTCATCACGAGTAGGAGAAATTGCATTTTTTTGCTTAGCCATAAGAAAGCCTTTCACGATATAAGGTGTGAATAAAAATTGCGAGACTCTTGCATAGGAGGATGCATTCCAAAGAATTTTGACAAAATTCCCCCCTCTGACATGATCTGCGTTTCCAAATTTGTTTTATACAGACTCCCTTTAACCCTTTTAAAATCATGACACACATCATTGAAGTACACGGAAGAGAAATCATAGATTCGCGCGGCAACCCCACTGTTGAAGTGGAAGTTGAATTAAGCTCAGGTGCTTTCGGGCGGGCTGCAGTTCCATCAGGTGCGAGCACCGGCGAGCACGAAGCCATTGAATTACGCGATGGCGACAAAGCACGCTACCTTGGCAAAGGAGTTTCCCAGGCGGTGGACAATGTGAATGAAAAGATCGCAGAAGCCCTCGTAGGCTTGGACGCGACCGATCAGACAGCCATTGATCGTGCGATGCTCGAGCTCGACGGCACCCCAAACAAATCTGTCCTCGGGGCCAATGCTATTCTAGGGGCCTCCATGGCCACCGCTCATGCTGCGGCACAGGCTTGCGGGCTTCCTCTGTATAAATACCTTGGTGGTCCAAACGCGAAAGTTCTCCCGGTACCCATGATGAATGTCTTGAATGGTGGGTCCCATTCCGATGCTCCCATCGATGTTCAGGAATTTATGATTATGCCTGTGGGTGCCCCCTCCTTCAGGGAAGCACTCCGTATGGGATGCGAAATTTTCCACGCCCTTAAAAAAGTGCTCAAGGACCAAGGATTATCCACCGCGGTCGGAGACGAAGGTGGCTTTGCTCCAAACTTAGCCAGCAATGTAGCCGCACTTGAAGCACTTTCCACTGCTGTGGAAAAAGCAGGTTACAAGTTGGGAGACGAAATTC
Source organism: Opitutales bacterium (assembly GCA_038123915.1). Taxonomy (GTDB): domain Bacteria; phylum Verrucomicrobiota; class Verrucomicrobiia; order Opitutales; family Seribacteraceae; genus Chordibacter. The sequence goes on along the minus strand of JAYPAW010000097.1, from coordinate 318 downwards.
AGTTCGCTCTGGATGTGGCATCCTCCGAATTCTTCGATAAGGAAAAAGGTAAATATGTATTTGGAAAAAGTGACGGCTCGGTGCGTGACTCCGATGAGATGGTTGCATTCTACGAGGAGTTGGTAAATAAATTCCCCATCCGTTCGATTGAGGATGGATGCGATGAAAACGACTGGGCGGGATGGAAGAAACTGACCGATGCGATCGGGGATCGCGTGCAACTGGTCGGCGATGATTTATTCGTCACCAATGTGGACTTCCTTAAGAAGGGAATTGATCAGGGTGTGGCAAACTCCATCCTCGTTAAAGTAAACCAAA
>JAYPAW010000096.1:0-3655 GCA_038123915.1 Opitutales bacterium | reverse complement strand
AACCCACGACCAAAAGATTAAGAGTCTCCTGCTCTACCAACTGAGCTACGCCGGCGAAAGTAAATACTCTAAACTAAAGGGAAAAAAATTAGGGTCAAGGTGGGAATCCTTGATTCTGAGTACAAATTATTACTCCAAGGCAAACTTTACCTGAACTTGCACACGGGTGGATAATTCACTTGGTCCCTGAATGGGCACACTTTCAGCCATCATCATATCCGCTTGCATCATTCTACGCTCATGCATGGGGCGGGGGTGTCCTGATATCTCTTGAATGGTGAGAGGTTTGCCAACTTTTGCATCCAGCGGTTCTGTCAATTCCATGGCTTTATGAAGTGCATTTTCAACTGCAAGTAAACGGGCCTTCTCCACATATTGCTCATCGTCATCAACCGCATAGGTTAGAGATTCGAAATTGTTTCCTCCGGCATCAATGGCTGCCTGCATAATTTCCCCTACCCGGTCGAGCTCACGAATACGAAGAACAAGTGAATTGGTCACTTGATAACCAGTGATTAATGGAGCCAGCCCTTTACGGTATTCTCTTTGAGGGACAAGCTGAAAGCGGTCTGTCTCCAAATCATTCATACTTAAACCCAGGTCTTCCAAGACCCTAAAAATTTTCGCAATGGATGCATTATTTAATTCCGTGGCCAGTTTAGCAGATTTAGCCGTACTGATGACACCTAATCTTAGAATGGCTAAATCTGGTGATGCGACAGATTCCCCAACCCCGGTGACATGAATCCATCGATCATTTGCATGTTCGTTATCATGTGCGAAAAGAACTGAACTAAAGAATGTGGAAAAGAAAACCAGGAATTTTTTCATAGAATGGATTAAGTTATAAAGGAGTGGGCCCGTCGAGTTCTTTACTCACATAGCTACCTTTCTCCAGGTCTTTTCTCATTACCTTGATTTTATTCTTAGAAAAATCCTGCCTGGTAATTTTATATTCATACCCCCACCCACCGAAGGGATGCCCATTTCTTTTTCCAGTTAAATCGTGAAAAAACTTCTGGGCACCTAAAACCTGCTCGAAATGAATGTAATAGGATGAGCTCAGGGGTGCATCCATCTCGCTGGTGATTTGATAGGATGGTCCTCCAATTTTAAAATCTTTCAAAATAAGATAGCCGATAGGATTGGTACGACTGGTAAAAGATAAGGCTTCATTTCGAACCTCAAAAGATTGAACCAGTATTCTTTTATTGGGATCGCTCATTGAGGTGGGCTTAAAAAATGAATCTCCCGATGAAGGGTGAATTAATTCCTTGTAAGGGACTCTTACCTTGAGCCAAAACTTGGGATGGCTTTTGGTAGATGAATCAATCCGGCTCAAGTCCTCAATTTCAACTTTCTTGGTCCCTTCCCAAGAGGAGAGCCTAAAACGTGAGGGTATCTTTTCAAATTTCGTACAGATTAGCCCAAAAGAATTCCCTAGGTCAGACTTTTTACTCTCCGTAGATGGAGTCTCTTTTTCTTCATTAATTTCAGCCATTTCCACTGGCTTTGCATCCACTTTTTCGGGAGCCATTATTTTATCAGGCAAGGGAGTAAAAGGAATCACTCCAGACTCAGTACTTTTTTCAGCAATCTTTTTTACAGGCAGATCTTGGACTAGGGGTTCGCTGGACTGAATTGCAGGCTCGCTTAAAACTGGTTCCTCGAGCACCTCATCTATTGGCTTTTTGAAAACAATATATCCAAGAAAACCAACCCAAAGAAGAGCTATGAAGATAAATATTTTCTTAATCAAGGTAGTGTAGAGATGTAATATTTTGGATTAAACGATGAGATTATAAAATGAGCAAACTTTCCTTTTTACCCAACAATTGAGTTTGAGAGATACTCGTCCAACCATTCACGGACAAGCTCCAGGGGTAAACCAATAACATTGGATAAAGAGCCTTCAAATGAATCCACGATCATTTCCGGGTAAGACTGAATCCCATAAGCACCTGCTTTATCCAATGGATTTACTTTGGTAAAATACAGATCAATGTTGGATGAAACCAATTTCTTAAAGGTAACTAATGTGGAAACGCTTTCAGTAATAAGAACATCCCTGGAAATATTTATGAACGAAACCCCAGTATGCACATGATGCGTCTTACCGGAGAGCTGCAAGAGCATAGATTTGGCTTCCATCAAATCTTTAGGCTTCCCAAAAACCCGATCGCCTAATGCAACTAAGGTATCAGCCCCCAATACCCAGTGCGATGGATGAGACTTGGCCACTGCCAAGGTTTTAATCCTGGCATTCTCCATAACTAGCTGAACTGGACCGTCTTGGTGCGATTGGAGTTCTTCAACTTCAGAAGTAATGATTTTAAAATTTTTTAGCAAAGAACTTAAAAGTTCTTTTCTTCTTGGCGAACCGGAGGCCAAAATTAAGGAATCAACTGGGTTCAGGGTCGCTTTTTGAGGATCGGTGGACATACTTGTATACTTTCTATGTTACCCTACAGAAATAGTTCACCAAAATGAAGATTGGAATTGCTCAAATCAATTCCACTGTGGGTGACCTTGCCGGAAATCTCTTGCTCATCTGCGATGCCTATGCCCAGTTGGTGCAAGAAGGCTCTGAACTGATCGTTTTCCCTGAACTCGCCCTTTGCGGATATCCACCGCGTGATTTGCTCTTAAAAAAACGTTTCGGAGAGGACTGTCGTAAAGTGCTGGAAGAATTTGCTCGGCAGACCGGCCCCTGCCCGGCCCTGATCGGATTTCCTCAGCAGACAAACGAAATTGGAAAAGAACCATTTTTCAATGCCGCCGCACTCTGTGTAAATGGCACCGTCACCCAGATCTTTCAGAAAAGACTCCTGCCCACCTACGATGTATTTGATGAAGACCGGTATTTTGCATCTGGTCAGGCTCCCCTATCCTTCCTTCATCTGGGTAAAAAATGTGCGGTCACGATCTGCGAAGACATCTGGAATCTCGACAAGGAATTGCATAGCAGCGACCCTTTGGAAGAAATCTGCTCCCAACAGCCTGATCTTCTGATCAATCTCTCTGCCAGCCCCTGGCACCACCAGAAAAAGAACCAAAGAAAGGAACTCCTCCGCAGAGTGGTGCAAAAAGTGAATTGCCCCCTGCTCTATGTAAATGCGGTAGGAGGTAACGATGAACTGATCTTTGATGGTTCTTCCATCGCTCTGTCTGCCGATGGCAAGACGATCGGCCAGGCACCTTCCTTTGAGTCTTCCTGCTCAGTCATTGACTTAGAGTCCGGCCCGGCAGAGATGGAAGAGGAAGCAGCACTTGAAATGGAATCCATCCGCCAGGCTTTGGTTCTCGGACTGCGCGACTATGCCCACAAAAGTGGATTCAAGCAGGGCCTGATCGGGCTCAGCGGAGGGATTGATTCTGCGGTTACCGCCGCACTTGCGGTGGAGGCCCTGGGAAAAGAAAATGTGATCGGGATCAGTCTGCCTTCCGCCATTTCCAGTGACCACAGCCGGGACGACGCAAGGTCGCTCGCTGAAAACCTTGGTATCACCTACCATTCCTTACCCATCCAGAAGATCGTCGACTCTGCAGAGAACGAACTCGCTCCCCTCTTTACCGGGATGGATGCCGATGTGACGGAGGAAAACCTCCAGGCCCGCAGTCGGGGTCTTTTACTGATGGCGGTGTCCAACAAACT
>JAYPAW010000095.1:0-3689 GCA_038123915.1 Opitutales bacterium | reverse complement strand
CAGGCACCTCTGGTGTATTTGTATTGGGGGGATGAAGATGGTGGGGTGAATCCAGAAACCAATGCATCCTCTGCCAGTGCCTGGGATCACAAAGTCGAGCTCGGGGTGCGTGAAATGGGAACATTCACTCACTCCCTAAAAGGACTGGAATTAGGTAAAACTTATTACTATCGTTTTCTTGCTGTAAATGATGCCGGCTCAAATTGGTCCGCGGATTTGGGTACCTTTAACGCAAGCACATTTACTTTTTCTCAGGATAGCTGGACAGATGTGGATATGCTCCTTTGGTTGGATGCTGCCGATATCAATGGAGATGGTAATGTAGAAAACGAACCTTTTGGGGGAACGGTGGATGAATGGAGGGATAAGTCCGGAGGTTCCCGACATGCTGGAAACGGGAACGGCCCCAAATTACTCTATTCAGAACTCAATGGTAAGAGTGCGTTGAGCTTTGATGGCGAAGGCCAGTACCTGAGAATACCAGACTACAACACGGCTTTGGATGCAGACTTGGATATCCACAACGAGGGCACCCTCTTTCTGGTGATTCGCACCCCAAGTATTCAACCTGGAGACACCCTACTGAGCAAAGGCTGGACGGATAACACTGGATGGATTTTCCGGAGTAATGGATCGCCCACCATTGGAATGAGAGGATCTAGTGGAGTGGATGAATATTCATCTACTTATGCATGGCCAGATCAATTCAGTATCTTTGGAATTCGTAAAACTTTGGATAAACTCCTTCTCCGTATCCATGGAAATCAAGCTTTCGACTCCCATGATCCAGGCACGGTGCTCGATTCAGGCAACAAAGACCTCATCTTGGGGGCGAGAGATGAAGCAGGGATCGGCAATTATGGAAAGTTCGATCTCGCAGAACTGATCCTTTTTGATCAGGCAATTTCCAACACCCGGGTTACTGAGATGGAGGGTTACCTGGCCCATAAATGGGGAATCTCAGAACAGCTCCCTGGGTCCCATTCCTATAAAACAAGCCCACCATTCTTTGAAAACCGGCCCGAGATTCTGCTCTCAAACCCATACTTCCTAAGTTTGGGAGAGGAACACAACTTTTCGATCCTTACCAATCGCCCGGCCATTTCATTTCATGCCAGTGGTCTACCTACCGGATTGGAAATGAACCAAGACTCCGGGGTCATTCACGGAACCACATCCACGAAGGGCAGTTTCCCTGCCTTCCTGGAGGCTACCAATGCTGCGGGTACTTATCAGAAAGAGATCGAATTCATCGTGACCGATTTTGATGCATGGAAATATCAACTGGAACTCAATGTAACCGGGTACACGGAAGCCTTAACCATAAAACAATTCCCATTATTGGTAGAACTGAATACCTCGATGGATGGGTTTCACTACGACCAGTTTTCAGATGCCGATGGAAAGGATCTTCGTTTCCTCAGTGCTGATAAATCCAGAGAATTGGCTTACGAGGTGATCGAATGGAATCCGGAAGGCAGTTCTTATTTTTGGGTTTTATTACCTGAACTGAAGCAAGGCAGTTCTTTGTTAGCGATTTGGGGAAACCCGGCTGCTAAGGAGCGCCCCTCTTACTCCTCAGACGGCTCTGTATGGCAGAATTACCGTGCGGTTTGGAAAATGGATGAGCTTTTCGGCAAGGTAGTCAGAGACTCGGCCACGGGGTACCATGGAGAAGTCTATTCTCCTGCCAACTCTTTGGTCAATGGTGTGATTGGGGATGCTTTTTCCACAATTTCTTCAGGTAATTACATTGAATTACCTAAATCTGCTTATTTCCCCGAAGGAACTGAGCAAGTGAGCCTGTCTTTCTGGGCATTCGTTTCCGGCGGTGAATTAAAAGATCAAACACTTCTTCATGCATCCTCCGCGGTGGGAACCCACATGAAGGTTCAGTTACCAGCGGAAGATGGTGCCCTGCATTGGATGACGGGTAGTGGGGGGAGTGTACATGATACCGCCCATCCGCTTTCATCCTTCAACGATCAGTGGATTTATTGGACCATCCAACTGGATTTACTTTCAGGAAAGTCTTCGATCTACCAGGATGGAAACCTTGTCCTGACCCAATCAGGTGTTTCGCTCCCTTTTGGTGCATCCGTGGAAGCTTTTCGGATTGGTTCGGAAACGAACAGTGCTTTCCCATGGGAAGGTATGATTGATGAAGTAAGAATTTCAACCAACCTGGAGGAACCCGAAAGAATTAAAGCTTCCTATCAAAACCAAAAGCCTGATGGCTCCGCCTATCTGTCAATGGGTAAGGTCAAAGGCCCACCGGTTATTTTATCTGCTACCAAACTGCAGTCCTTTGTGGGTAAAACCTTTTCATCGACCATCTCCAGCTTCCCTGCAAACGAAGGAAACTTCTCTGCGGTGGGTCTGCCAGCCGGACTATCCATCAATACGGCAACTGGAGAGATTAGTGGAAGCCCGGTGCAGGATGGTCAATACCAGGTAACAATCATCCTTGAAAATGAGTATGGTAAGGTAACCAAAAATTTACCCATGAGTGTCTTTGATCCATCTGCATTTTCCAAGCAGATGGAGTTTGATTGTGCACATTACTCCGGTAGCACAACCCTGATTGATTTCCCTCTGCTGATCGAAATGAACGGTTCCATCACCGGGTTTAACCTAAGGCAGTTTGCATCATCCACAGGCAACGACCTCCGCTTTTTTGATGACAGCGGAAAGGAGTACGAATACGAAATTGAAACCTTCGACTTGGCCGCCAACCGTTTGGTCGTTTGGGTCAAAGTACCCAGCCTTACAAGCAGCACAGTTTTTTCCGCTTACTGGGGAAACCAAAGTTTGTCGGAATCCCCTCCCACTTACTCAATTAACGGAGATGTCTGGAGTTCGGGCTATCAGGGAGTCTGGCACATGCGCCCCACTTCTGAGTCCGTTATCTTGTCGGACTCTTCCTCATACAGAAACCACCTAACCGATTTAAATGGCATCACCCAGTTATCCGGCGTGGCAGGTGCGGGAAGGCAATTATTTGGAGAACCCGATCATTATTTAAGTGCCCCCACCAATCCATCCCTCGAAAACCTGGCACTTGGCAGTTATTCGTTCTCTGGTTGGGTATTTTTGGATGGTACTCCAGAAGATAGAATTAATGAGACCTTTTACATCCTTGGGTATGATCGTTCCCCCGAGGAATCTTACTTTGACTCTTCCCCAGATACCTTTCTGACCCTGGAGCCAGACGGTGGCAGAATCGTTCGTAATGGTCCCAATAACCAAGGCTTAGACTTTTCCTCGGCAGATGATTTCAAGGCAATGGATATAGGGATCACCCGCACCAGTGGATTCATGACTGCACTGATGACCCGTTTTACTCCACAGGTATCCGCTTCCTATCAGTTTAAAATTGTTGTCGATGAAAATGACTTTGCCTCCTTGTGGTTTGATCAAAACCGAAGTGGTTCCTTTTCCAGCGGGTCTGATATTTGCCGGTCCGACTTACCCATCTCTCAACCCTTAGCTTTGGAAGAAGGAAAGGCCTACAACTTATTGCTGGCTCACGGAGTACCGACTGGTGAAATTAGTACCAACCTTCGATTGGAAGTGAAATCAGATGATGAATCACTCCCGGACTGGACACTAATTGATCCAGCAAACCCAGATCAAAATAAGTTTTACCACCTTACTTTTGACGGGAACTTAAGCGACCGCATCAGCTC
>JAYPAW010000094.1:0-3829 GCA_038123915.1 Opitutales bacterium | reverse complement strand
AAAGCTGCCTTACCGGTAGGTGCTGCCAATGCGATAAGGTGATTCGGATGTTCCTGTATATAAGCGGCCAGCATTGCCACAATGGTCCGGGTCTTACCCGTGCCTGGCCCGCCAGATAGCAGAACCAGATCCCTTTGAAGCACCGCACCCACCGCAAGGGCTTGTTGGTCGTCCACGAAATGAGCAATTGAGTTCTGAAAAAATGTCTCGGTCGTTTTACTAACCTCAACGGAAGCCTTGGTGCATTTATTTGTTAATACATCTGCCACCAATCTTTCATATTCGTAGTATCTTCGAAAATAGAGCCTGCCCGTATCCGTGCAAACGAGAGGAAGGTTAGCCTCTTCGTTACCAATGGAAGGAAGAGACTTCCAATCATCAAAAACTTCATTTAATTCAGCGGGTAAAAGATGACTGGATCCGGAGGCCACCCTTTCCGTAAGTACACGGGTTAGTTTTGCAAGCGACTTACCTTCTTCCCCTCCGATTCTCTTTTCAAAAAAATCAGAAACCAATGATGCCAAGGCATCGATTTCCAAATTCTGATTTTTATTCGAATTTGTATTCATTGATCAGAAATAAGAAATTTCTCCAAGGTTTGAACGGTCTCCAAATCAGGCAAATCGTAAAATATCCCACGGTTGGTATCTTTTCTCATCCCACGAACAAACAGATAATAAACCCCACCAAAGTTTCTTTCATACCTGTATCCCTTCATTCGGCTTTGCAGAAACCTGTGTAATGCAACCGTGTAAATATGGTACTGGAGTACATAATGATGAGTCAGCATTTCTCTTTCGATTTCCTTATCGTCAAAACCCGTACTACTCCCACTCAGCTTATTAGACTTCCAGTCCAATAGGTAATACTTGCCATCCTTTCGAAAAGTCAGATCGATGAGACCTTTCAGGTATCCATCCCCCTCAATTCTCATGCATTCATCTGCACGAATCCGATCGAGGTATTTTTTAAGTTTGGAATGTGCGGGAAGATGCTGGGCCAATTCAGGAAGAAAGCCTGAGGAAACGGGATAATAAAACTCCATTTCCTCCAAACGATCCGTATTCTTAAGATGGTTTAAGCAAAACCCCTGCTCCAATTCCGTGCCCATTACCTGATGTACCATATCGAGAATAACAGGGGTCCATTGTTTGGAATCGAACTGATGGTCATCCAACTTTTTGGAAATAAATTCTTTCCAACCTGAAGAGTCAGAGAAATTCAGATGCTCGAATACATCGTGCATAAAGTTCCCTGCATTCGCCCCAGCTGGAAACTTAAAGATAGGTTGATTTTCCAGTGCAATTCCATCCTCTTGTTCCCATTGCCCGTCATCAGTCCCATCGAGGTCTCTCCCATCAAACCCTACCTGCTTGGATAGGCCACTGAAAGACTCCACAATTTTAGCATCTGGAATTTTTCTATTTTCATCCCAGCTTTCAGACTGCAAATCAACGGGCCCGGAACGATTTGTTTCATCATTCTCAAAATTACTTGTTTTCGATTGGCTGGTGGTAAACAGATTGTATTCGGCACGCCCCCCAAGAGCATCCGCCCATGCCGAAGCTTGTTTCGCCAATGAATTCCCTTCTGTGCCTGAAGTATTTCCATCGGTTGCCCAGGAACGCATCATTCTCACTTGTGCAGGGACTCTGGCATTGCTGGAAATTTTGACCGGTGCGTGGTATAGATAACACCTCGATGCCGATCGGGTAAGGGCAACATAAAGCACCCGGGCATCTTCCTGCTCCTCCTCCTTGGCCCCCTGGGATTTGGCATCATCACTGGCAGTCTTTTCTAAATCGACCACCAACTTTCCGTCATCCCGGTGATACTTAAAATCATCCCTGTAACCACCTGAAGGAAAGGACAACCCGGGAAGAAAAACGATCGGATATTCCAAGCCTTTTGATTTATGAACCGTCAGAATACGAATCGATTCAGACTGGGACTCCAACCTTAATTGATACTCCTCATCCGAAGAATCCTTTTGCTCAATTCTTGCCCGAAACCAAACAAGTAAGGACGAGGGAGAAAGTGGATTATTGGATGTTGCCCGATGAAGAACCTCAGCCAAATGCAAAAAATTGGTTACCCTTCTCTCTCCGTCCGGCCTGCACAAGTTTTTGGGAATCGCATGAGTCGCCCTGAAAAGTTGATGCAACGCGACATAGACTCCTTTTTTCCTCCAGTTTTCGAGGCATTCCCTAAAGCTCCCAACCCATTCATCCCATTTTTCTGGGTGATCCTGCCAGAGCTGAAAATCAGCACTGGTCATACCAAGCAACCCAGTGGCCAAGGCCCGCTTGATCGCTCGCTCGTTCCTTGCATTTACAATGCCTTCCAAAACCCAGAGAATCTCCTTTGCCTCCTGCGAATCAAACAGGCTCACATCTGTAAAAACGACTGCAGGCAACCCTCTCTTGCGGAAGGATTGCCAGACTTTTCTGGCGTCCGGATTACTTCGGACCAAAACCGCAATATCTTTGGGGCGGACTTTATGGCCGCCTATCGTGCCTTCGGACAAAAGATATTCAATCTCATTGGCCATATCCATACGGATGGCTTCCCTCGCCACTTCCACACTGGGTTCCTTATCTTTCCTCCAGTCTAGTTCACGGATAACAAAAGCAGGCTTGGTGCCATCCATAAACAGTTTATCCCGATCCGCAGGGCCTTTTCTGTTTGGGTTTACAGGCACAAAGGAAAGTTCCTCGTGAAGGAATGGCTTATCTGATTTTTCAAAAAAAGCATTCACGGATTCAACCAAGGGAGTAACCGTCCTAAAATTAGTGTCCAAAGAATACCTCTGAGCATTCGTCTTTTTTGCGAATTCAAAATAGGCTTCCAGATCAGCCCCACGAAAGCGGTAGATCGATTGCTTGGGGTCTCCAATCAGGAAAAGCCAATGCTCATTTTTTTGCCCAAACAAGCGGCTAAAAATTTCGAATTGCACCGGATCGGTATCCTGAAACTCATCGATGAGCACGGCATCAAATGAATCCCGCAGGCAAGCTCTTAACGATTGTCCATCCTCACTCTCACTGTTAACGGCATGTGCGGTTAGGCTTAACAGGTCATCAAAAAAGATCACTCCTCTTTTGGCCTTCCATTGGCTCATTTTTTCTTCGAGATAATGAACACAGTCCACTCGCACAGCCCTGCCAAAAGATTCAAGAACCTGGCAAAAAGATTCAGCTTCCTTGGCGAAGGAAGGCACATCTCTTTCCCTGAATTCTTTCTTGGCTGTGAGCCTGGATGCACGCATGTCTTCGAGTAACTCAAACCCTGCGGGCGAGACCTCCCCCTGATGGAGGCACTGATTCAAAATCCGGACATGCCGGGCAAGTTGGGTTTTCGCACGGGCATTCTTCCGGCTTAAGCAATTACTGACATAGTCGGAATAGTCCCCCTGCCCGGCCAACCATGCCATTTTAAGTTTTTCAAACCCTTGCAGGAGTTGCTCGTGTAGATTTTGAAAACCGGATTGCCCACTAAAGCCAAGTTCGTAATCCTGCGTCCTTGGTAAGCTATCAAAGAAGTCTACCATGTCCGCTGGTTTTATTTTGGTTGTCGAAGCAGCAGCAGAAACTACCGGATTGGCCGAGGCAAACCTATCCCGCCAATACTCATCGACTCCCTCCTTAACCATGTCTTTGGAAGCTTTGTTCAATTCTGTGTCAAAAAGAGATTGGGTTTCGAAAGAGTTTTCACTGAGCACACGATTGCAGAATCCGTGGATCGTACTGATGATCGCCTCATCAATGCAGGTAATAGCGAGCCTGATTCTTCGAATACATTCCTCAACGGGTACATTCTTTAAATTTCT
>JAYPAW010000093.1:0-3974 GCA_038123915.1 Opitutales bacterium | reverse complement strand
GGATAATCTTTCTCCTCATTTTTGATCGGGGGCATAAAAAGATCGTCATCTACTGGCAAAGTGGTTGTCCAATACAGGGAACTTGCATCTGGATCCCCAGGAACCAATACATCATCCCCTTCTAAAGTGGCAGCGAGTGTATCCAAGCGTATATCTCCCTTGGCATTGTCTTCCCGGTGACAGCTTATGCAGTTGTGTTCGAGAATTGGCTTAACATCCCGAATAAAATCTATTTCAGATGAATAAGCACTGAACCAAGGCGTGACTAAACATATAATAAGTGCAGATTTGCAAGAAATTTTGAATGACCTCATGAATACTAAAATACTAATATCCCAACTATTGGATATTAGTTATAAATCTCAATCTTATTCACATCCCTGTCTTCTCAAGGTTTTTTCTATGCATCTTCGTTTTGTTAGGCTGATCCTTTTTTTGCCCTGCTTGTTTATTTCACTCCAAGCAAGTAAACCAGGCTCTCCTTTAAAATTTCACCAGAAATTAATGGGTGCAGATGTAACCTTTGTGATAGACGCAGAAGAGTGCGAAGAATTGGAAATTGCTGTCGGTAAGGCTTTTGCGGAAGGAAATCGATTAAATAATATCCTGAGCGACTGGGAAGCAGATAGTGAACTATCGATTTTATCCAGAAGCTCTCAGCATGGAGAATTCCTAAAAGTTTCGGATGAGCTTTTTGAAGTCCTGTCCTTTTCCAAGAAATTATCTACGCAAACAGATGGTGCTTTTGATATAACCATCGGTCCACTTTCCAGGTTATGGAGAATCGCCCGCCATCAAAAGAAATTGCCCAACCAATATAAAATTGACCAGTGTTTATCTCGTACCGGATATCAAAAGCTAGAGTTATTAGAGTCCAATCAATCGGCTCGATTGACTCAAAAAAATATGGTTTTAGATCTCGGAGCGGTAGCGAAGGGTTATATCGCTGACCGAATGCTAGCTGTTTTGCAGGATGCTGGATTCTCAAGATCCTTAATTGATGCAGGTGGAGATTTAATTATTGGGGATGCCCCTCGCTTCAAAAAAGGTTGGGCGGTTAAAATTGGTGGATTAGCGAACTCTAGTTCCAAAACCATCGAATTAAGTAATTGTGCAGTCGCGACATCGGGTGATCTCGAACAGTTTCTCGAAATGAATGGAAGAGTTTATTCCCACATCATAAATCCTCTAACTGGCTATGGACTGGAGGGCAGGGCACAGGTTTCGATTGTCGCGGAAAATGGCATGCTAGCGGATGCCCTTGCCTCCACCTGTCTCGTGTTGGGTGTTAATCCATCCAAAGCATTTTTATCCGGTTGGGACTTCTATCAATTGCACTACTTGCAAGTGGACCCAAAAACAAATGAGATTTTGTATGATATATCCAGTGCCCCTTAGGGTTGATTCCTTTACTCTTGTCAGAGAATAAATTTCTGACATTATGTAACTCTTACCTCAATTTATTATGTCTAGAATTTGTTCAATTACAGGAAAGAGACCCAAAGTTGGTGGTCGTATTATTCATAAAGGTGTTAGCAAAAAAGCAGGCGGTATCGGTTTGCAATTAGTTAAAAATAACAAAAGAACATTTCGGCCGAATCTTCAGCGTATTCGCGTCAAATTACCCAGTGGTCAAATTAAAAGACAGTGGGTATCCGTTAAAGCGATTAAAGCTGGGAAAATTCAAAAGGCATAGTTCCTGTGTTCCTTTGCCCTTCCGGATTGGGCTTTTCCTTTTAAAATGAGTCCGGAAATTACCTTTTGGAATCCATACACTTCCTCTTACGAGGTAGAAAATATTTACGGCGAGAAGTGGCTGCGATTCAGTTATGGAAATGTATTGGGCAGGATCGGTTTATGGTCCATGGTCCAGAGAAAGTGGTTTTCTGATTGGTATGGTAGAAAAATGGATCTGCCTCAAAGTAAGTCCAAGATTTTGCCTTTCATCGAAAAATATGACCTAAAGCAGGATGAATTCCTTGAAGCCCCCAACTCATTCAACACATTTAATGAATTCTTTTACAGGAAATTAAAACCATCTGCTCGTCCGTTAGATTCTAAAGGTCTCATTTTTCCCGCAGACGGCAGACACCTCTTAATCTCAGATGCTTCTAAAGTAGGTTTTATTTATGCAAAAGGACAGGCTTTTGATTTGGCTCGGTTACTTGGTTGTCCGCAAAAAGCAGGTCTTTATGCACAAGGCTCTATCCTTATAAGCCGTTTATGCCCGGTTGATTATCACCGATTCCATTTCCCGATGGATGGTAAATTATCCCAAGCTTCCTTAATCAATGGTCATTTATTTTCCGTGAGTCCAATTGCTCTTCGTCAAAGAATTTCTATCTTTTGGGAAAACAAACGTTATCTCTCCACCCTATCGCACCCTCAAGTTGGCACAGTTACTCAAATTCTAATCGGTGCCACCTGTGTGGGTTCCGTTCATCTTACTCGTGATGGCTCATCCGAAGTAAGGAAAGGGGACGAATATGGATATTTCTCTTTTGGGGGTTCCTGCGTGATGACTCTCTTTCCAAAAAACTCTATTGTCTTTAGGGAAGATCTGATAAAACAATCTAGCCAAGGTTTTGAAAGTTATTTTAAGTTTGGAGATTACCTTGGTAAAGCCACAGATTAATACAATTCCTCTTGGAATTTCTTATTGATCGCTTAGCGAATGCAAACTCGATTAAAAATCAGATTATTGAACCCGCACCATCAAAGAATTAGAGGGTTTACGGTTCTTGAACTGATTGTAGCTGTTGCAGTTACTGCGGTACTCACTGGCATGCTCCTATTGATCTCCACTCAAGTCTTAGAAACTCAGTCCAGCACCAATGCAGAATTAGAAAGAAATCAAGTTGCACATTTCGTTTTGGATCAAATTCAGGAGGATTTACAATGTGCCCTTTTTCGTAACGATGGGAATGTTTGGATGGCACTAAGTATACTAAACGAATCGGGAAATAGTGGCTCCTGGGTAGAAGCCTCCAAGACTTCGTTTGCTAAGTCTCCCTTAAATTCGCTTAGGATTATTGATTCAGATTGGCCGACTGGAGCCCTTCAGGATTCGGAAATCGACTCCCTTGGACAGGGGCCATTCCACAAATCGAGGTTCGGAGTTGCCGGTACCTGGCTACGATTTTTCACACAATCACCCGAACTTGACCCTCAAGCAAATGGAAATGGTTCAGCTAGGGCAGTCGCTTATCAAATCATTCGATATGGGATCACTGGTTCCACTACTTCAAGAAAAAGATATCATCTTTTTCGATCTGATGTTTCTGCCAAAAATACTTTTGAAGCGGGATACAATTTACACCCAGACAATGAAAGTGGATACGGGATAAATGCATCCAACATATCTGTGGACCTTAATTCTCCAAATACACCCCGAGTTCCTTCTACTATCATAAACCCTATTATCGAAGATGGTACAGATTATCCCTCAACTTCATTTTCTTTAGCCACCAACATCATTGATTTTGGCATACGGGCTTATCACCTAGAAAAGAATAGTTTTGGCACAGGAAATCTAGTGCAACTCTTTCCTCCGATTAAATTGGATGCTCCAGGGAACCTTCTTTCTGAAGAATTTTTTGCCACTTCACACAAACCTTACCAAGAAATTACGGATCCAACATTCTACCAATTCCCCGATGTGGTGGATGTGATGGTTCGGGTGTTATCCGAAGAAGGAGCAAGAATCCTCGAAAATTATGAAAATGGCAGTTTTCCTAATACCGAAGAGGTGGATTGGTGGAGCATTGCCGAGGAACACTCAAAAGTATATTTTCGAAGGATTAAAATATACGGCAGTGGTTTATAAATTTAAATAAATCCTTTTTGTTTTCTGTATTTTAAAGGGGTAATTTTCATTTGCCTACGAAATAACTGGGTAAAAGAGCTCTGATCGTAGAATCCATTTTCTTTAGCTATAACGGAGAGTTTGTTGGTGGATGATAATAAATCATCAC
>JAYPAW010000092.1:0-3978 GCA_038123915.1 Opitutales bacterium | reverse complement strand
CCAACCGCTTGCATGCCAAGATTAATCTCATCCCCTACAACCGCGTGGAAGGGCTGAGCTGGAAAAGGCCTCCCCTCGATCGGATTAAATCGTTTTACAACCGAGTAAAGGATGCAAATCCTCCACGGGTAACCCTACGCATGGAAAAGGGACATGATATCGACGCAGCCTGTGGCCAATTACGATTAAGAGAAATCAACAAAAACGATTCTTAAGGAACCAAGCTGGATAATCGGACATCCTTGATTAAGCCAGTGGTATCAAAAGTCGAAAAACCTAAGGGCTTAGACAACTCGATCTCACCCGTTCTCATTGATATCGTTCTTCCTTGTATGTCGCAATCGATCAATTTTTCTTGGTCTACCCAAAATTTAAAGTGAGTATCTGTAACTCGTAAAACACATCGATACCACTGATTGGTATTAAACAAGTGAGCGGTAGCCGTTTGATTTTCAGAAGCATCAAATCCATCAAGGCAAGAAATGCCAACAAGTGCTCCACCCCAGCCGCCCAGAACCAAAGTGGCGTGATCATTTAAATAAGGAAAGGTAAGGGAGCCAAAAAAATCTGTACCTGACACTTTTTGTGCACTCCAACTAATCTCATAATTACAACGCGGCAACTTCTCCCCTACCCAATGGATTCCGGTTAGAGCAATTCCAAATTCAAGGACAACACTGCCATTTCCGTCCAATGAAACTTCCCCATGACCAGCGTAATCGGTAACGGCCCAATGATCCAAACTTGAACCATCAAAAAGAATTTTTTCGTTATTCCTGCTGCCGCCTGAGCTTTCTGCAAAAATTAAAAAGCTGGTTAAAAATGCAAAGAGAAGGAAAAGTTTGAGGACAGCCCGCATGGGAGGAACTAGGATGAATCGGCAAATATGCCAAGGTTCACTTTTTGGGTCGCTCGATCACCTCAATCTCGTACCCCTCCGGAGCATCCACAAAGGCAAAGACAGAGCCCGATGAACTTTGGGTAGGTCCGTCACTAAGAGGTACTCCTATTTGATCGAGATGTTCCTGAAACGCTTTCATACTTTCAACCTCAAAAGCCAAATGCATCAAATCTTCCTGTACCTTGACCGGACCGGAACCTGGAAAATATGTGATTTCAATTTCTTCGTCGCTGTTAGGTACAGCCAAAAAAGCTAGCTTGGAACCTCTTGGGGACTCGTGCCTGCGTGTGACTTCAAGACCAAAAACACGCTGATAAAATTCCAAAGTGCGTTCGAGATCATTGACCCGCATGCGGGTATGCAGGAATTTACTGACTATCATTAAGCAGCTTTGCTTATTTGCGTCTCATGTTAGGAGAGACGCTTTTTATTTTGGCTGCACCACAAGCATTTAAAGCAGCAAGGGGGGCCTGCCAATTTGCCAGTGGATCCGTCCATATATGTACAACAAAATCTTCACCGTGCTTACTTTTTTCACCCAGTAAATATTGTTTTACATCAGGCAGTTCCAAGTTTTCCAAAGCGTTGCCCATGTAATTTCCATCGACACGAACAGATCCATCCGGATCGATTTCTATGTGAGACTCAGGCTTAGGTTTGTTGTAGCTACTGGGTGCAGACTTTCCAGGAAGAATGGCTGATAGCTCAGCTTCTGGCTGTTTAATCATGGTGGTAACCATGAAGTAAATCAGCAAAAGGAATGTGACATCAATCATCGGGGTAAGGTCTACCTCATCGACATCATCTAAAATCTTTTTGAATGTATCCATCCGAACTATTCAGCCGCTTTGAATGCAGCAAATACCACATTAGACTGGCCGCCCATTAAAACCTGCTCATGCACATCATTAAGAACCGATGCAGGGATATCCACATGATACCGTAAGAAAACTTTCCAACTTGGATTCCTCGCAACCGCAACAGATATTTGGGACATATCAATGGGCTGTTCTCCCCAGTAAATCATTTGACCCATGGAAGGATCATCATCCACAGAAATAATTGTTCGGTTGGGAGGAGATTCAGGAACCTTGGCATTAGAAGCAATACCAAGCTTAGGGTCAGACAATTCAACATACTGCTCAGATACCTGCTGGGCAACGACCATGAAAAAAACGATCAACAGGAAAACCACATCAATCATCGGAGTTAAGTCCGGTGAATCGTTGGAATCCGGTACCTCGAACTTTGCCATATTCTAGATGGAAAGCAGGAAATTAAAGATTAGAACAAACAATCTATTCTACTGCCTCTTCGTATGCAGATTCGTCGTAGACTTCTTCTGCACCAGCCTCGGAATCGAATCCTCCACGAGCTGCACGAACTAAGGTGAAGACCATTTCTCCTGTAACTTGGTTTACTTCTGCGGCTATGTTTCCAAATTTTGTTTTGAAGAGAAAGTAAGATACCAGGCAGGGGATCGCTACCACCAGACCGGCTGCGGTCGTCCAAAGAGCACTACCAATATTACCCGCCATTTGCTTACTGGCTTCCCCTCCCATACCCGCACTGGTAAGAACGGCAAAGGCTCCAATCATACCTACAACCGTACCCAACAGCCCGATCATGGGAGCAATGGACCCGACCGTGTTTAACATGTTAATCCATGTGAAAGGCTTAGACATGTGAAGTGCGGCGTTTTCATCCAAACCTTTCTCGATCGCTTCGATATCAAGTTCATCATCCTGAATACGCTCAAGACCGCCCTTAAGAATAGAAGTTACTGGAAGTTTGTATTGATCACAGAGTGATTTAGCTCCCTCAATATCAAGTCCTTTCACCGCGTCCATGATCGGGTTGATCACATCGTCTTTAATGAAGGCTTTTCTACGGACCGCAATGGAATTGAAGATAATCAGCGTAATCCCTGCAATGATCAGTAATAAGAAAACAATGAAGAAGGTGGCACCTAAATTGTTCCAGGCTTCCACAAAGAGATTACTACTTTGAGCCATCGCTTGGTTAACAAACATGCTAGGGGATAGAGTGGCGTAAGCTAGGGTTAAATAGGCTAGAGTGCGTAAGGAACGATTTTTCATAGAGCTGTGCTTTGCGTTTAAGAGATTACAAAAGTAAGAATTTGAAGGTAGGTCAACGAGGATTTATGGATCAGGTTTGGGGAAGCTTGGCCAATCGTTCCAGGCTCATCTTCTCCCATTTCGTTTTGGGAAAGAAAACTTTTACCTGATTGTAAACATTTTTGGCTGCTTCCTGCAGATCAAGCTTTTCATAGGCATCCCCTGCCATGAGTAACGATTCAGGAAGCCAGTCCAATCCAATACGAGCATTTACAATACCCTCAGTCACTTCGAGTACAGACTGACGGTAGTATTCGGATGCCCGAAACTCGTCTCCTCTTGCCTCATACTGCCTGGCATACTGTACACGGATTAATGACCGTAATAGTTTGTAGAGAGAATATTCATTGGTATTTCGTGCAGGAGGATTCTCATCTAACTTTTTAAGACCTTGAACTGCTGAATTAAACATTTTACTGGCAGCTGATGCGTACCTTTTGTCCTTGGCGGCAGCAGGGGCATAGATTTCATACAATTTGACATAACAATACACAGGCCAGATTTCTAAAATTTGCTTGAATGCACTATTGGGGTCTTTGGCCACAATCGGGCCGAGGCGGGCATATTCTCCAATTGCCTCCGTGTAAAGACCCTGAGTTCTTAAAGAGTCTGCAAGCCTGAGGTAGGAAGCATGGTCCCCGCTGTTATCCCGTATGGATATCCTTTTCAGAAGAGCCAGGGATGCTTTTCCGGTGTCCGGGTTGGATGCAATCATCTTACCGCACAATTCAAGTGCAGCTTCCGAAAAATCGCGGTATCCATATTCATCCAATCGAGCCAAGTTGAGACGGGAAAGGATGTAGAAGGCCTCGTTGTATTGCTCCATTCCAAGCAAGCCTTTGATGTAAGTCAGGCAGTCGTCATGGATCGCAAGGTATTGAAAGGGCATATCCAAAAAGAGCATGACCTTATAAACTTCTGGCCGCAGAGCTGTAAGCA
>JAYPAW010000091.1:0-3995 GCA_038123915.1 Opitutales bacterium | reverse complement strand
CCATAATGCCAACGACCAAATCCACAAAAAAGCCTTCAACCAAAGCCAAGTCCAAGCCAGCGGCCACCAAAACCAAGACAGCGACCAAGCCAAAAGCAAAACCAGCTCCAGCAAAGAAAGCTTCCCCTACCAAAGCAGTTACGGCCAAGGCTTCTTCGGCTAAACCCGTAGCCAAGACAACTGCCACGAAAAAGCCTTTATCCAAACCTGCTTCTAAGAAAGCCTCTGCAGTAAAGAAAACGAGCTCTACCACTACAAAAAAAGTGCCAAGTACCAAAAAGGCTCCCGTAAAAGCAAATCCTAAGAGCACTTCTGCCAAAGCAAAAACGACCGCCAAGGAACCTGCTGAATCCAAAGTGTCGGCAAAATCAGCGGTCAAAACAACCACAGCTAAGGAAGCCGCCAAGTCGGTTAACAAATCTGTTGAGCCCCATGCTCTCAAAAATGAGATCACGGAAAAAGTTCGCAAACTGATCAACCTTTCCAGAGAACAAGGCTTCTTAACCTTTAAGGATATCGATAAATCGCTTCCTGAAATTGCGACAGATCCTGAGGAGCTTCAAAATGTAATCTCCATCTTCAATAACCTGGAGATCAAACTTCTTGATTCAGCTGAGGTTGAAAAGTTCAAGAAAAACAAAGAGGAAAAAGAAGATGAAACAGCACGGTCCAACCAAAGTGATATGTTGGACGATCCAGTGCGGATGTACCTCAAGCAAATGGGGCAAGTTCCTTTGCTCTCCCGTGAAGAAGAGGTCGAGATTTCCAAGCGCATTGAGGTAGCCGAAGTCGCTGCACTCAAAAACATTTATGCGGTATCCCTTACCGCCAATTTCCACCTCGATATTTGTCAGAAACTGATTGACCGGGAAGAACGTTTCGACCGGGTGGTCCTCGATAAAAAAATCGACAGCCGGGAAGGCTACTTCCGAGTATTGGCCAAACAGGTCGAAGCCCTTACCGACCTTACTAAAAAGCTCGAAAATGCATGGACTGGGTATATTGATGGTCCCAACTCCACCCAAAAGAAGCGGGCCTTGGGCAGATTCCAAAAATACGAAGCGGAGCTCGAACCCATTTTCAAAAAATGCTGTTTAAAGTTGAAGGTTTTTGAGGATTACCTTCAGGAAATCAATCCTGAGCTCAAAGCCATCACCCGGAATGTACACAACCTCGAACTCGGCAAGAAAGACCCTGTCAAACTCAAGCGCAAAGGCGTGAAGATGGACCAGATCAAAAAAGAATTGGCCGAAGCACGCATCAAGTTTCACATGGAACCAGATGAACTGATCGCCTTGGTCAAAGAGATCCGTCATTCCATGCGGGAGGCACACAAAGCCAAAACAGAAATGGTGGAGGCCAACCTAAGGCTGGTAATTTCTATAGCCAAAAAGTATACCAACCGCGGTCTATCCTTCCTCGATTTGATTCAGGAAGGAAACATGGGGCTGATGAAAGCGGTAGAAAAGTTTGAATACCGTAGAGGCTATAAATTTTCGACCTACGCAACCTGGTGGATCCGTCAGGCAATCACCCGTTCGATTGCGGATCAAGCACGTACGATCCGTATTCCTGTGCATATGATTGAGACCCTGAACAAGGTCATGCAGGTGCAAAAACAACTCCTTCAGGAACTCGGGCACGAACCGACACCGGAAGAAGTTGCCAATGAGATGGGTCTCGCACTCGATAAGGTTCAGGGAATTATGAAAATGGCCCAGCAACCAATTTCCCTGCAAAGCCCGGTTGGGGATGGGGATGATACCAGTTTTGGAGACTTCATCGAAGACAAAGGGGCGGAGAACCCATACGATATGACCGCTTACTCTTTGCTTCGTGAGAAAATTATCGATGTTTTGGACTCTCTCACTGAGCGTGAACGGAATGTACTTTCCCTGCGCTTTGGTTTGCAGGATGGATACAGTCGCACGCTTGAAGAAGTCGGACGTCAGTTTAAAGTCACCCGCGAACGGATTCGTCAGATTGAGGCCAAAGCCTTGCGTAAAATGCGTCACCCAACCCGGATCCGCCAGCTTCATGGGTTCTTCGAAGCAGACCAAAGCTCAGTTAATAAACCGAAGCCTGAAGCATTACGTCAGCTTGGTCTCTAATTTTGTTTTACTTTCCTTGCAGACAAAACAGTTGCTCTGAACGAACCACCGAACTAGCTTTTTATTTATGACCACAACTATTACCCCTGCCCTCGCCTTCATTGGAAACTTTGGCGGTGGAGAAATCATCTTGATCTTTCTGATCGTGCTCCTTCTTTTTGGAGCCAAGAAAGTACCCGAACTCTTTCGCTCTCTCGGAAAAGGCGTTAATGAATTCCGCAAAGCCAAAAACGAATGGGAACAGGACATTCAGGATGTAATGAATCAGGAACCTCTTGAAGACCACGATTTCAAGGAGAAACACAAGCAGTCCACTCAATCCGTTCAAAGAGAAGAGGAAAAACATTCTGCCAGCTAATTCAATTTAACCGGTAATCTCGCCGAACATTTTAGAACCAAGGAAGGCCTTCCTCGGTTCTTTTTTTGTTCCTATATTTAGCTTGTTTAACTCGTGGGGTGTTCTTACCCACCGGCGAGAACGGGGCGAAACCCCATGGCTTTCATCCACTCGACCACCTCTGCCCGCCGGTCCCCCTGTAGTTCCATATCGGGTCCGGCCCAGGTTCCACCGGTTCCAAGGGTGTTCTTCATTCGTTTTAGCAGTTTTTCCTTCTTTTCTTTTCCCAACCCTGGAGGAATTCCACGAATCGTGGTTACTGTTTTTCCGCCACGCCCAGTTTTTTCCCGACGGATTTCCAAACGCTCTCCATTACCCAACTTAGATTCTTCCTCTTTCACCGAGACTTTGATCTCATGCTTGGGCTCAGGGAGGGCTTCCGGTAATCCGCTCCCATCGAGAGAAGCAAACGGATTGCTCCCAAATTCATTGATTGGGGACATGGAGATTTTTTTGGAGGAACGCTCCTTCCTGCTCATCCTCCGCAGGTTCCTTTCTCAGGAGTTTCTCCAGCGAGCCAAATCACTGCTTTTTGATAGCTCCGGTTTTCCAAAAAATGCCTAAGTCTGGGATGCAGAGTCTGTTTTTGTTCGCTTACCAGCACATCCAGCCTAGCCAAAGTTTGCCTAAATTCGTCGGGTTTGGCATCCTTGGGGTTTGTAATTACTTCCAAACAACTTTTGATTTCATCCATGAGTCGATTCATTTTTACACTCATTCCAAGGCTGCCAAGCCTAATCCAGCATTTATCATCGAGATGACGGATACTTGTATCCTAGGCAGCGGTCTGACTGGCTTGGTTGAAGCATGGCACGCTCACAAGCGTGGAGATCAAATAACCCTATTCGAAGCCTCCCCTCAAACGGGTGGCGTTTTACAATCGAGAAGGATCGATGGATACCTGCTCGATTATGGAGCCAATACTCTCAGCTTGCGAAGCCGTGAAGTTTCAAACCTGCTCGATGAACTGGGAGCTCTCGAACAGGCCATAGATGCGAACCCAGAGGCCAACCTACGCTTCATAGTACGGGGGGGGCAATTGATCTCCCTACCCCATGGCCCAGCTTCTTTTTTGAGTAGTTCTTTTTTGTCTCCACTGGGAAAGATTCGTCTCCTACTCGAACCTTTGATCTCAAAGGGTAAAAACTGTGATGAAACTGTGGCCGAGTTTATTTCCCGAAGGCTTGGCCAGGAAGCTCTCACCTATGCAGGGAACCCATTTCTTTCCGGAGTTTATGCAGCCAAGCCTGAGAGTCTTTCCCTTCAATATGCATTCCCTGCCTTACTTGAACTCGAACAAACCCATGGTTCTTTGTTTAGAGGCATGCTCAAAACGAAAAAAAATCCCAACCGCCTCCCCAAGAGCCGATTACTCTCCTTCCCCAACGGAATGCAGGATTTAACCAATCACATCACCCAGAAATTGCCCCAGCAATCGATCTTTCTGAATACCCGGGCAGTCCGGGTGAAACGGTTGGAAGACCATT
>JAYPAW010000090.1:0-4007 GCA_038123915.1 Opitutales bacterium | reverse complement strand
CCCCAGAACCAGACTTCTTGCCAGTATTACCAAAGACCATGGCCTGAACATTGACGGCGGTCCCCCACTCTGCAGGGATTCCATATTTGCGGCGATAAACAATCGCCCGGTCATTCATCCAGGAACTGAAAACGGCTCCGACCGAACCTTCCAGTTGCTCCCAGGGACAGGTAGGAAAGTCCTTGCCTGACCGTTTCTTAACCAAAGCTTTGAAACGATGAACCAGCTCCTTCATCTGAGACGCAGAAATTTTGGAATCATCGACCTCGCCTTTTTGTTTAGGGAAAATTTCAGCCTTAAAGTTCTCGATGATTTCCTCAAATGGATCGTGATCCTCGGACGGAAGTTTTTGTACACCCATGACCACATCACCGTACATTTGAATGAACCTACGGTAACAATCCCATGCAAATCTTTCATTCCCGGAAGAGGAAGCCAGGGCTTCTACAGTTTCGTCATTTAAACCCAGATTTAAAATGGTATCCATCATTCCTGGCATCGAATCGCGTGCCCCCGAACGGACGGATAAAAGAAGGGGTTTCTTTAAGTCACCAAGCTTTTTGCCCAGTTGCTTTTCCATCAACTCAACTGACTGACGAATCTGAGCATCCAAGGTCTTGGGGTAAGATTTTTTATTGGCGTAATAGTAGGTGCAAACTTCAGTGGTGATGGTAAACCCGGGAGGCACTGGCAGTCCGATCCGAGCCATTTCAGCTAAGTTAGCTCCTTTTCCGCCGAGTAATTCGCGCTGTTTCGCATCTCCATCTGTCTTTTTTCCAAAATCGTAGACATACTTGATGTCGTTTGCTTTGACTGCCTTCTTGACAGGAGCTTTTTTGGCCGGCTTTGCTTTGGCTGATTTAGTCTTCTTTTTCTGTGCCATTTTTGAGTGGTAGGTTTATGTTGAGGGTCTGATGTATTTCTCAATAGAGAAGAACACTTTCCATGAATAAAATAACAAAAGGAAGAATATCTAAACATTCGGGGTTCTTGTCAATGGATCACTTTACCTGCAAAAGCTCCAGCAATGTTTGCCTCCAGTGGACTCTCTCTAGGAGTTTCTTTCTCAGTTCAAATTTCTAATGAGTTGGCTGTTTCTTTTGTTTTTAAAATCGATTACAGGCTAGACGAAACCGTACTTTTTTCGCAGATTTCAAAGATAATAAACCCACCTAACAACCCTCTCCTCACCCGATGACTCCTCCAGCAGCTTCCGAGAAACCCAAAACATTTGGGGATCGTTTCCGAGAAAAAGGATTGATTGGAGCCCTAGGTAAAAAATCTGCTTCGAAAAGTGATCCCAACCAGATGCATTTCCTGGAGCACCTCGAGGAAATGCGGTGGGTTATTTTCAAGTCTGCACTCGCATTTATTGTCGGTTGTTTATTCGTGGCTGTTTTTTTGGACAATTCCGTTCGACTCTTACAAAGGCCCCTGGTCTCTGCGGTGCAAGATTTTGGAAATATATCCATCGATCTCCAGGCAACCGGTCTTTCGGAATACCAAGCCAAACTGGAAAACCAAGGTGTGTCCTTAAAAAAATTAATCCATGCAACTGAAGATGATTTAATTTCTTGGGGAATCACAGAACCTCAGCACCGTCTCCGTCTACTTATCCATTTCGCCGGAGGGAAAGATCGCAACCTTCTGCAGGTTATCCGCTCGTATTCTCCTATTTTTATCGCGATGAAGATTTGCTTTCTTGGAGGCCTGGGAATTTCCCTCCCCTTTATCCTCTATTTTGTGGGTGGATTTGTCACCCCCGGGCTCACATTCAGGGAGAAGAAAATCTTTTTCCCGGGATGTTTAGCCGCTACTATTCTTTTTTTGGCAGGGTCCGGCATGACTTATTTTTTCATTCTGCCCATGTCTCTGGCATTTACGATTGAGTTTTCCTTTACTGTTTTGGGACTGGATGTTTATCGACCAGAAGCTGGTAATTATTACAGTACCGTTATCTGGATGACCTTCGCCGTTGGTTTGGCTTTTCAGTTTCCCCTTGTGCTAATCTTATTGGTACGGGTTGGCGTACTTACTGTGGAGAAACTTCGTAAGAGCAGGCGTTTCGTCTTGGTTATCCTGATGGTCTCCGCAGCCCTAATCACTCCGGGTGGCGATCCTGTGAGTCTTTGCATTCTGACCATACCGCTTTACATACTTTTTGAGCTCTCCATCTTGGTCGGAAGTTTAATAGAAAGAAGAAACTCGGCCCTCGCAAACAGCGAGAATACATCCTCGGGGATAACCGGCTCGATCTTTCTCATCCTGAGCCTTATTCTTTTTGGCGGTGCAGGTTTTTGGTTATATCAAAACTGGGACCAAGCTGAGTCATTTTTTCTGAACCTTGAAAACAAGCAAGATAACCCGATAAAGATAATCGAGCCCCTTCAGGAAAAAGAACCCCTCCCCCTTGTGGATTCTGATTATTTTTTATTGGAGCTAACCCCGGTTCCCAATGAGGAAAACTCTTCCACAACTAAAGAGCCTTTGCAGTTCCGGGCAAGAATTCCTAAATAGCCCCACATCCATCCTTCTATGTCTACCCAGGAAAAAATCCCAACGATCCGGTTAGATAAATGGCTTTGGGCGGTCCGGCTGTATAAAACCCGAACTTTAGCTACCGAGGCATGCAAGAAAGGATCGATTAAAGTTGATCATAAGTCCGCAAAGCCCTCCAAAGAGATCAAGGTCGGGGATAAAATTACAATTAAACTAGGTCCTCTCCTCAAGGAAGTTCAGGTGGAAGGACTTTCCCCAAGAAGGGTTTCCGCACCATTGGCGAGTGATCTTGTTACTGATCTTACGAGCCCTGAGGAGTACAAAAAAGCGAAAGAGCACAAGTACTCTATTTCCCTCCCGGTAAAGAAAAGTAAGGGGACTGGCAGACCCACAAAAAAACAACGCCGAGCCTTGGATGAATTTCTCTATCCCGATTCTTAAGACTCACTCAAAAAGAATCCCGCAGATCCACCCGAAGGGAAGATAAATCTCCCGAATCTTACTTTCGCTATTTCCTAAAAACATAGGAGATCTCAATTAACTTAGAATTGCTCTGACTGGCTTCGAAAAACCTCTTGCCAGAACCCTACGCCAAAGTCATTACCTTAAGTATGATAAAGTCCCTGTTTCCCTGCTTATTATCGATCCTGCTCCTGCCCTTGGTTTCCTGTATTCACACTGGTTCATCCAATTCTGATCCACTCACTTTTTCCACCGACCAAACCGTGATGTTACATTGGTTGGAAGTCGATGATAATGGAGTCGTACGGGAGGCCGAAACGGACGGGAATTTAACCAAGCAAAAAGATGCTTTCAGCGGCAAGGCAATCGAGACTTTCGAACAAAGCCCCACCAAATCTATTTCTTCATGGAAAGATGGAAAAAGACATGGCACTACCATAGAGTACTTCTACAATGGTAGAAAACGTACCTCGATTGTCTACAAAGATGGACTTCGTCACGGACCATCCAGGGAATTTCGCATTACCGGTGAACTGTGGAGGGAAGAGACTTATGCCGACGATCAATTAACCGGACCAAAATCTGAATGGCACCCGAACGGAGTCAAAAGCTTTCAGGTCGAAATGCGTGATGGGATTGCCCACGGTGAAGCCAAGGAGTGGTACACCGATGGAACCGAAAAGTCTTCCACCATCTATCGTCATGGTCTCAGGGAGGGTCCTTCTTCGGAGTGGTATCCAAGCGGGCAACAAAAGCTTGGTCTTTTTTACCAGAAGGATAAACAGCACGGCCTCAGGACCATTTGGTACGAAAACGGGAAAAAACGACTATCCGCCCAGTTTGTTGATGATCAAATGGAAGGAAATTCCAAAGGGTGGTTTCCAAATGGACAACAACAGTTCGATTATAACTTCAAAAACAATTTAGAGCACGGGGTTTGCACTGAATGGAATGATAAAGGAGAAAAGATTTCTGAGATTCGCTTCGATAATGGAGTACCCTCACAAGATTTGCTTACAGGCCAAAGAATTGTGACTCCGCCCAGT
>JAYPAW010000089.1:0-4016 GCA_038123915.1 Opitutales bacterium | reverse complement strand
TCATCGTTTATGATGACTTGTCCAAACACGCGGTGGCTTATCGCCAGATTTCACTCATTCTCAAGCGTCCATCGGGTCGCGAAGCTTATCCTGGAGATGTCTTCTATTTGCACTCCCGTCTTTTGGAACGCTCGGCACGTCTTAACGAGAACAGCGGAAACGGTTCTTTGACCGCCCTGCCTATTATCGAAACCCAAATGGGAGATGTTTCCGGCTACATTCCAACCAATGTGATTTCTATCACTGATGGTCAGATCTTTCTTGAAACCGATCTCTTCAATAAAGGAATTCGCCCTGCGGTGTCGGTTGGTTTATCTGTTTCCCGTGTTGGGTCGGCCGCTCAGATTAAGGCTTACAAAAAAGTCGCCGGTAAAGTGAAGCTTGAACTCGCCCAGTTCCGCGAGCTTGCTGCCTTCTCTCAATTTGAGTCTGATTTAGACGCCACCACCAAAGCAAGTCTAGACCGAGGAGCCCGCATCGTTGAACTCTTCAAACAAACTGCATCGAACCCCATCGCAGTTGAAGTACAGACTGCCATCATGTGGGCCATGCAGAACAATTTCTTTGATTCTATAGCCGTGGCTGATGTTAATCGGGCCACCCAGAGTCTCCGCGAATACATGGAAACTCAGGGCAAGGAAGCTTGTGAGCTCATTTACTCATCTGGAAAATTGGAAGAGGACACCGAGCAAAAACTCCGCAGTTCGGTGGAGGACTGGAAGCGTACCTTCTCCTGAATCTAGCCTCTTTTTTCAGCTCTACTAATTAGTATATGGCCAACACGCGGGATATTCGTTTGCGGATCAAGGGGGTTAAAAGCACCCGCCAAATCACCCGAGCCATGCAGATGGTCGCTACTTCCAAGATGAAAAAGGCTCAGGATGCCGCTAAAAGCGGACGTCCATACGCCATGCTTCTTGCCGACATCATGGTTTCCGTGGCAGATGAATTTCTTGAAATCACCCACAAGTATTTTAGCGATCGTCCGGTCAGGCACCGGGGCATTCTTGTAATTGGTACCGATAAGGGTCTCTGCGGAGCCCTCAACTCCAACCTTTTCAGGATGCTCTCCGATGTCGATTCCTCTGCCAAATTTGTATCGGTTGGTAAACGGGCCACACAGTATCTTTCCCGCACCCGTCGAGATTTATTGGCAGACTTTAGCCTGCCAGATAAGCCACGCTACTCCGATATCAAGCCCATTATAGAATTTCTTCTTCGTGCCTACGGGGACGATCAGATTGATACCATCGAAGTTCTGCACACCGGCTTCGTTAATACTCTGCGTCAGGAGCCTGAACTTGTAAGGTTATTTCCACTCAACGATCTGGACGAGATGAGCCAAAAGCTCCACGAAAGATTTGGGATCAATGACCATGAAGTACCTAAGGACAAACGGGAAATCCTTATCGAAAATAGAGATGAAATCCTCGCTGAATTGGGTACCCTCTACTTGAAGCAGCAGATTCACCAAATGGTTATGGAGTCGCAGGCATCCGAACACAGTGCCCGTATGGTTGCCATGAAGACAGCAACGGATAATGCCGGCAACCTTCTCAACGACCTTACTTTGCAGTACAACCGTGCCCGCCAGGCCGCCATTACACAGGAAATTCTCGAAATTTCCGCCGCCACACTTTCCAACTAAAATCTCTTTTCTTTTACCATGGAACAGGACAACTCGAACACAAGCCAAGGAAAAATCGTACAAGTCATCGGGGCCGTCGTAGACGCCGAATTCCCCGCCAGCAAGATGCCGAAGATTTACGACGCCCTTGAAGTCACTTACAAATTGGACGACTCCAGCGATGCCAAGCTCGTTTTGGAAACGCAACAGCACCTCGGAGAGAACCGTGTACGAGCGGTCGCTATGTCTTCCACCGAAGGCCTAGTGCGCGGCATGGATGTGCTGAATACTGCCAACCCCATCTCCGTACCCGTCGGTGAGAAAGTACTCGGAAGAATTTTCAATGTAACCGGTGATACGGTGGACAACAAAGGAGAGTGCGGTCACTCCGATACTCGCCCCATCCATCGCCAGGCACCCACCTTAGTCGACCAAGACACCGAGGCCAACATTCTTGAGACTGGAATCAAGGTGATTGATTTGATCTGTCCCTTCATCAAGGGAGGAAAGGTCGGTGCTTTCGGTGGAGCCGGTGTAGGTAAGACCGTGGTCATCATGGAATTGATCAATAACATCGCCAAGGCCCACGGCGGATACTCAGTATTTGCTGGGGTAGGGGAGCGCTCCCGTGAAGGAAATGATCTTTATCAGGAAATGTCTGAAGCCGGGGTTATCAATCAGGACGATATTTCTAAGTCTAAGGTTGCCTTGGTTTACGGACAAATGAACGAACCCCCTGGTGCCCGTATGCGTGTGGCTCTGTCCGGCTTAACCATGGCTGAATATTTTCGTGATGAAATGGGGCAGGATGTATTGCTTTTCGTGGATAATATCTTCCGTTTCTCCCAAGCCGGTTCTGAAGTATCGGCCCTGTTAGGCCGCTCCCCTTCAGCGGTTGGATACCAACCCACCCTGGCTGAAGAAATGGGTAACCTGCAAGAGCGCATTACTTCGACCAAGAAGGGATCTATTACTTCCTTTCAGGCGGTTTATGTGCCAGCGGACGACTTGACCGACCCCGCTCCCGCCAACACTTTCGCCCACCTTGACTCCACCATTGTTTTGGAACGCTCTATTGCCGAGTTGGGCATCTATCCCGCAGTGGACCCTCTTGCTTCGGTTTCCAATGCTCTCTCTCCCGACATTGTCGGCGAAGAGCACTTCAAGGTTGCCCGGGGCGTGCAGGAAGTTCTGCAGGCCTACAAAGACCTTCAGGATATCATCGCCATCCTTGGATTGGACGAATTATCTCCTGAGCAAAAACAAACCGTTTTCCGGGCGAGAAAGATTCAAAAGTTCCTTTCCCAGCCCTTCCATGTTGCCGAAGTTTTCACCGGTGTAGCTGGGGAATATGTTTCCGTTAAAGACACCATTCGTGGTTTCAAGATGATTCTCGATGGTGAGTTAGACGAAGTTGCGGAGAATGACTTCTACATGAAGGGCGGTATCGAGTCCGTAATTGGTGGGGAAGCCTCCTAAATTCCACTTTCGGGAATCACTATGCCTGTCACCCTCGAAATCGTTACCCCAGACGCTACGGTCTATTCCGAGAATGTGGATCATGTGGTTGTGCCTACAACCAA
The DNA here is from genome assembly GCA_038123915.1 of Opitutales bacterium. Lineage (GTDB taxonomy): Bacteria > Verrucomicrobiota > Verrucomicrobiia > Opitutales > Seribacteraceae > Chordibacter. The sequence continues at coordinate 806 of JAYPAW010000089.1, read as the reverse complement.
TGGGAAAATCGATGTTTTGCCACACCATGTTCCGATCATCGATAAATTAATCGCTGGTGATCTTAAGGTGGAAAGAGACGGGATCGTTGAGTACCTTGCGGTAAGCTCTGGATTCATTGAGGTATATTCGGATAAGGTTTCCATCCTTACCGATGAAGCGATCGATATCAGCTGTCAGGATGATTCAAAGATCGAGGAAGCGGTCAAGCGAGCTCAGGATGCCCTTACTGAGGGCAAAAAGAGTAACCTCGATCTAGCTGCCATGCAGAAACTTGAAGCTGCTGCTCGCTTTGCCTTGGCTCAACAAATCGCCAAGGGCAAATCCAAGTAGGAATTGAAAATGGTGGGCCCTGTCGGACTTGAACCGACGACCCGCCGATTATGAGTCGGATGCTCTAACCAACTGAGCTAAGGGCCCTAAAGCTATTAATCTACATTATTTGCACACGGTTACAAGTTTGATATCATTGCACAGCGTCTAGATGTAATAAATTTTAGGCCGCCAGGAGCAAACCTTCGGATCCAATAGCTCTGAGGTAACTGTCTCTTTGTCTTCGGGCATGGTTTATACATTTTGTTCTCAACGATTTTCTTCTTCTTTCTGATGTAACAGGGTTTGGGTAGACGGTATAATGGATCCACCAAGTACCATTATTGTTCCACAAATGGTGGTTAGGGTTGGTATCATCCACTCGAATGGCGAGTTCTTTGATATAGGTTACAGGGGATTGTTTCATGGTGCGTATTTGGATTGGTACGCACTATGTTCGAACAGCCAGATAAGGAAATATTCGAACAGAGCGCAG
>JAYPAW010000088.1:0-4020 GCA_038123915.1 Opitutales bacterium | reverse complement strand
AAGGGAGACAAAATTCTCTCCAAGGAACCTCTCCGCTTTGAGGATGAGTTCGTCCGCCATAAGATTCTCGATATCGTGGGCGATTTTTCCCTGCTGGGTAAATCTTTAAAGGCTCACATCATTGCCGTTCGGCCCGGGCACTCCTTAAACTCTCAATTAGTTTCCAAAATTATTGAGACATCTGCGGGTAAAAAGGGAAAGGCATCGGTTGGTACCTCTCCCAGGAAATCGTATGTTCTACCTGAAGAAACCGAGCTTGATATCCGCAGGGTTTTGGATGTTTTACCTCACCGTTTCCCTTTTGTGTTGATTGACCGGGTCATTTCCATGGATGGCGAGACCAGCCTGACCGCCCTCAAGAATGTCTCGGTGAATGAACCTTTCTTTCCAGGTCATTTTCCAGGCCATCCTGTAATGCCAGGAGTTTTGCAACTGGAAGCGATGGCTCAAGCGGCCGGGATTTTACTTCTCAAGAAAGGCTCAGCCGAAGGGAAAGTGGCTTTCTTTATGAGTGCAGATAAGGTCAAATTCCGTAAACCCGTCGTGCCTGGGGATCAGCTCATTATCGAGGCCGTGCTTGATAAAGTGCGTGGGAATAAATTGGCTACTGCAAAAGTGGAGTGCAAAGTTGGTGGAAAGGTGGTCTCTTCGGCCAGTTTAATGTTCTCGATTGTGGATGGCGGAGAAGATGCCTGATCTTTTATTGTAATGCCCGTTCAAATTCATCCTCAAGCCATTGTTGATCCGAATGCACAACTCGGAGAAGATGTTGAGATTGGTCCATTTTGTTTCATTGGTCCAGATGCCCAGATCGGGGACGGTACGCGGGTTCTTCACCATGCCACAGTGGAGGGAAAAGTAACTCTGGGAAAAAATAATACCATTTTCCCTTACGCTTTAATTGGTGGGCTCACTCATGACCTTAAGTACGAAGGCGGGCAACCGGGTTTGAAAATTGGGGATGGAAATGTTTTCCGTGAATATGTGACTGCCCATGTGGCCACAAAATCTGAAGATTTCACCACCATTGGTTCAAACAATGTATTTCTCGCTTACAGTCATGTGGCTCACGATTGCCAGATTGGGGATCATCTCGTCATGTCTAGCCATTCAGCTTTGGGCGGACATGTGGAGGTTGGGCACCATGTAAATATCGGTTGGGGTGCAGGGGTTCATCAATTTTGCCGGTTAGGTCGCCATTGTATGGTTTCTGCATGCTCCAAATTAGTTCAGGATGTACCTCCTTTCATGCTGGCGGATGGTTCTCCTGCTGAGGTGCGTTCCATCAATAAGGTGGGCTTGGAGCGGGCTGGGTTTGAAGCTGCAGAAATTGAGCTTATTCGGAATGCATTTAAAGTCCTCTACCGAAAAGATTTGAACCGTACCCAGGCTCTGCAACACCTGGAAGATCATTATCCAGTTTCACAGGAACCGAGCCTTAGTGAGATATTGGTATTTGCCCGGTCCAGTGCCCGGGGTATGGCTTAATCTCCTCCTTTTCTTGGAAAGAAATTAACTTCCAAGGGATTCCAATAAATCCCAGGAATAAATCCCAGAACCATGGCCATCACTAAAGAGTAAGCGGATCGCATAGTTCCCTACATATTCGAATTTTTTGATTGAGACCCCCTGATACTCAGTTTGCTGTGTGCCTCCTGAGATTTTTCCAAAGATATCCACTTCACCGGATTGTTCTGCACTGGGTGAATGTGCCCGAAGGGTGGGGGAATCCAGGAAGGATTCCTTGCCTTCACTCCAGCGTATGGCCAGAAAATCTCCTACGATTTCAACTTTTTCAGGGGCATTCAATCAGCCAAGTCTATAAATGATTTTCAAGTAAGACTTATATGAAAGAGTCCAGGCTGTTCCTGGAACCAGGGCTTTCGGAGGGTGGGTTTCCTCCACCGTAGTAGGGATCAAGAACCTCATTTTGATAAGATCGGCCGGGGTCATCACCCTCCCGGGCAGCCCGATCAAAATTTTCTATTTCCTCCCGAATCAATTCTTCCTGTAAATCTTTATCTTGAAGCTCCCGGTCGAGGCTTCTCTCATCCCAGTACTTGTCGTTATGCACCTGAGTGGGCTCAGGCGTTTCCGGCAAATTATCGGACTTTACCACCTGCCAGTCTGGCTCGCGGGTGCAGTCAATTCCTGTATCGTCCACAGTGTCCACACTGGGAATAGGGTCTCCTGGCTTTTCACAATGCTCCTTCGGAATTGGGGGAGCATTATGATCTTTGAGGGAGCCACCCAAGTCCAGATCCTCATCAGACTTGGTAACTTTTACGGACGACTCATTTCCAGTCTTTGGAACCTCTGCAACCTGCTGATTTGCTTTTTCCTGGCTAAGTTCTCTGAATTTTTGTTCGTAGGCGGGCGATATTCCTTCGGTTGAATTAGATTCCATAATTATAGAATCTATTCTTTCCCTCAAACTCTTGGCAAATTGAAACTTTATTGGACAACTAGGTCAGACTTCCGACCTTTTTGATTGCAGAAAAATATAATTTTCGACATTTTTGTATGCCTTATGCCAAGAGAAACAGTGATTTTAGAGTGCACAGAAGCACGCAAAGAAGGAAAACCACCTTCACGCTACCTAAGCAGTCGCAATAAAAAGTTGCAGACTGAAGTGGTTGAAAAGAAGAAGTACAATCCATTTCTTCGTCGCCGCACCGTTCATCGCGAAATCAAAAAGGGCTAACTCTTTACTTTGGTCATCTCGATCTACGGGATCGACTTAGACCTTTTCCTTTAGGGGAGTATTTCGGTAATTTTCTCAGCAATCAGGCAAATTTCTTTGCTTGATGGGTTTTCTTCGTTGGCAACCACAACCGGGGTGCCATGATCCCCTCCCAATCTGACTTCTTCATGGATTGGGATTTCGCCGAGAAATGGACACTTCAATACCTGAGCGGTGGTCGCTCCACCACCTTGTCCGAATAGATGAGTTTTCTTTCCGCTTTCTTCATCCAACAGAAAGCTCATATTTTCCACAACCCCAAGAATGGGAACATTTACCTTTTCAAACATTCTGGCACCACGGCGAGCCACATCTACGGCCGCTTTTTGTGGAGTGGTGATCAGGATCGCCCCATCCAAAGGAAGGATTTGAGCAAGCGAAAGCTGGGCATCTCCAGTCCCTGGGGGAAGATCAATCAGCAGATAATCCAACTCTCCCCATACCACATTGTGGGCAAATTGTTGGATGGTTTTCATGATCATGGGTCCACGCCAAACAACTGGGCTTTCCTCGTCGATCAATAACCCCATCGAAATACTTTTCACTCTGTAGCTTTCCACCGGAGCTAAAATATTATCACCCACCAGTTCGGGCCTTCCGGAGGCTCCAATCAATAAAGGTACAGAAGGTCCGTATAAGTCGCAGTCCATCAATCCAACTTTCAATAATTCACCCTCCTTCGATTTCATTCTCGCCAAGGCACAGGCCAAGTTTACCGCCAAGGTGGACTTGCCGACTCCCCCCTTACCACTGGCTATGGCGATGATTCTTTTGACTCCGCTTAAATTTTCATCCCCGGGCCCATCTGCAGGAGCCGCAGCTTCTTTCTTTTTCTTTACCCGAACCATCACTTCGGCCGAATCAATGGCATCATTTGCGAGCAGGGCTTCTTCCACTTCTTTTTTGATCGTTTGTGGAAGGGTCGGATCGCCAGTGGATAGCTCCAGCACCACTTTTGCCGTTTTACCATCCATCTCTGCTTGTTGAACCAAGCCGAAAGAAACCAAATCCCGACTGAAGCCAGGATATTTAACATTTTTGAGTAGGTTTAAAATAAGGTCATCGCTCATAAATCAAGGAAACATCAAGCAAGTTCGTCCTATTCTCGGCAAGGAGAAAAGCCACTCTTACCTGTCACTTTTCCAGAAATTTGAATGGGTTTATCCCTAGGGCTCTTTTTTATAAGTTATCTTTGTTTTTCGCTTGATGATAAGAGGTGGGTACTAAAGTTTATATTCCATGAGTGTGGATATGGTAATGTTTAAGATTCGCTATCT
>JAYPAW010000087.1:0-4073 GCA_038123915.1 Opitutales bacterium | reverse complement strand
TGCATGACACGCATGAGGTCGGCAGTTCGAATCTGCCATCTCCCACCACTTTTTATCAAGTAAAAATCTTTTCATCATGTCACGACCCAAAAGCAAATTAGAGTGGATCGTGATCATTTCTTTATCCCTCTTGTTCGCTCTTTTGTGGTTTTTTGCTCATTGGAACCTTTCCCAAAAACCTCCCCACCACAAAGGTCCAGGAAGTGCCGGTTATGTGGAGCCTGCTCCTCCACCCTCTTCATCCAAACAAGTAAATGAATAAAATCGTTTGCATCAGTGGATGCTCGCGTGGATTAGGGAGGGCCATGGCTATCGAATTTGCATCACGAGGATGGAAAGTAGCAGGTGGTGCCCGCAATACAGATGACCTGGAAACCCTCAGGAAAAAGCTTCCAGCCGATCATTTCATCGATTTCCTGGATGTCACTGACCATGTAGGAGTTGAGTCGTTTGCCAATCGCATGGAAACATCTATCGGGATCCCAGACCTTTTGGTTAATAATGCTGGCTTAATCAACAGGAATGCCCCGCTGACCGAAATTTCTCCGGAGGAATTCTCCTCCGTTTTGGAGGTCAACCTCGGAGGCATTCATAACATGATCCGATCCTTTGTTCCGAAGATGATCAAGATGGGGCATGGGATCATCGCTAACTTTAGCTCCTACTGGGGCCAATCCACTGCACCTGATGTCGCTCCTTATTGTGCAAGCAAATGGGGTGTGGAAGGACTTACGCGATCCCTCGCACAAGAGCTACCGAAAGGTCTAGCCGCCGTTGCTTTCAATCCAGGTGTGATCAATACCGATATGCTTCAATCCACTTTTGGGAGTCAGGCAAATGCCTACCCTACTCCGCAGCAATGGGCATCCGAGGCCGTTACTCGGCTGATTCATTTATCCACCGAAGACAACGGAAACACATCAAACCCTTAAATCCCTCATTTGTTCTCAACCAAAGAAAGAAAACCACATGCTTAACCACACTGTTATATTTTGGCTTAAAAAGGAATTGTCCGCACAGGACAAAGAAATGTTTCACCAGGAATTAGAAAAGCTGGGGATGATTGAATCCGTTCATCAGTTGCATATCGGCAGCCCTGCAGCTACGACCAAAAGGCCAGTGATTGACCACTCTTATGACTTTTGCCTGACTGTAATCCTCGAGAATGTATCCGCCCACGATCTATACCAACAGGACCCGATTCACTTGAGGTTCATCGAAAAATGTGCCCACATGTGGGACAAGGTAAAAATCTACGACGCCGATTAAAAATCAGCCTTTGCTCGAGTGCTTGAAATCAGATTTGAATCCCTAGTTTTTTTGCCTCTGCAGGATTTGCGCGAAGAGCATCCTTGAATTCATTGACATCAAAATCGGCAACCACAAAGTCCCCATTTTTTAAGGTTGGTGTTTTGGACTGCCCACTGACTGCTTCCAGTTCGGGCATCCTGGATGGATCCGTACGGACATCAATCAACTCTAATTCCAAGCCAATCTCCGAAAAATATTGAAGGGCATCTGCACACCATGGGCAGCCCTGTTTAATATAAAGAATAGGTTTACTCATGCATGTTTGCTTAGTCTTGAATCTGGAATAAGCAAACATGTTCTTTTAATCCTGCTTGTACCCTCGAACCATGGGTACATGATGAATGTTAAAAAAGTAAGATGAGCTTATCCGATACCAGCAAAGATTTATCCACAAATCATATTTTTGTAAAAGGGGCTCGTGAAAATAATTTAAAGGGAATCCATGCAAGCTTCCCACGAGGTAAACTGATTGGAGTAACCGGGGTCAGTGGATCTGGTAAATCGTCCCTAGTTTTTGATGTATTGGCTGCCGAGGGACATAGAAAATATGTGGAGAGCCTCTCTGCCAAAGCAAGACAGGCCCTGGAAAAAGTATCCAAGCCCGATGTAGATTATGTCGAGGGATTATCTCCCGTGTTATCGATCGAACAGGTATCTGCCCGTTCATCTGGCCCCAGAAGCACGGTGGCAACCGCCACCGAAATTGCAGATTATGCTAGGTTATTATGGTCAACTGCGGGAACTCCACACTGCCCAGTGGACGGCTTCCCTGTCACTCGCCGATCTCTTGATTTATGTGTGGAAGAATTGATCGAAAAAGCGGTGGGTAAAAGAATGATCATCTTAGCCCCGTGGATGAAAGCGAAAGCATCGGTCCTCCGGGAAGAAATAGAAAACCTGGAAAGAAGAGGGTTTCAACGCCTCAGAATTGATGGAGTGATCAAAAGACTGGATGATCATGATTTAATTCCCATAGGTACTCGAGGTAGAGAAATCAACGTAGATTTAGTGATCGACCGGGTCGCAGTATCCGAAGATTCACGCAGTCGATTGGCAGATTCTTTGGAACTTGCTTTCGAAGAGGGCGATGAGAAAGCCATTGCCCTAGTTGAAGAATCCAAGGATGAGTTTGAAGAACTCCAACTCGCTCAAGGCTTTTCCTGTACTCATTGCGGTACGAGCTACCCCACCCCAACGCCCAAATTATTTTCCTGGAATCACCCAGATGGTGCCTGCTCTACTTGCGGGGGACTAGGCGAGGTCCTCCGCTTTCGGGAAGATTTGATCATCCCCGACACTTCACTGTCTCTGGCTAAAGGGGCTATTAAGCCTTGGCTTCTTGGTTCCCGTAAGATGATCAATCTTAGAAAAAATCTACTTAAGGCGATCGCTGAACAGTGCGGACTCGATCTAAAAATGCCTTGGCAGGATTTACCTGAAACCGAAAAGAGTTTTTTGCTTTATGGAGATCAGGACCAAAAGTTTGAAATCAAGCTGGAATACGGCCGCGGAAAAAAAGCCAAACTGCAACCCTTTCCAGGGATTTTTGCAGATCTTGATCAAACGATGCGAACCACTTCGAGTGATAGCTTAAGAGCTAAGCTGCTTACCTTTCAGTATGGCACATTGTGCGAGTCATGCCAGGGCAGCCGCTTATCGGCCTATTCCCGATCCGTTCTTCTCGCTGGATGCTCGCTTCAGGAATTCTTTTCCTGGTCATCTTCGCAAGCATGGAAATTTATCCGTAATAAAGCTCAAAAAGATGAAAAATGCCTGCAAGTAGAAGACGCCCTTCATGGATTAGAGCAACGCCTTGGCTTCATCAATAAGGTTGGGCTAGGATATCTTGGGCTGAACCGTCCTTACCGAAGCTTAAGCGGGGGGGAGGCTCAAAGGTCGAGGCTCGCCACGCAACTGGGCATGGGTCTTGTCGGGGTTATTTACGCCCTAGATGAACCAAGTGTCGGGCTACATCCTGCAGATCACCACCGTTTAATCTCTGTGCTTCAAGGGCTGAGGGATCGTGGAAATACCGTCATTGTGGTTGAGCATGATGCAGATACCTTGCTGGCATGTGATCATCTTATCGAAGTCGGCCCAGGGCCAGGTACCGAAGGGGGTCATTTAATTTTTAATGGATCCCTGGAGGAGTGCATGATGTCCACGGACAGTAAAAGTGGGCCATTTTTATCTGCAAAACAATGGATCGAAAGAGATGGAAAGAGAAAAGAACCCGGAAAGCTTTCGATTACAGTAAAAAAAGCTCAGGCGAATAATTTACAGAAAATTGATGTATCTTTCCCGGTCGGCTTACTGACTGTAGTATGTGGCGTTTCCGGATCGGGTAAGAGTTCTCTGGTGAATGAAGTGCTGGCAAAAACTGCAGCTCATTTACTTCATCGGTCCAAGCAGTTACCCGGTGCTCATGGAGGGATTGATGGTCTGGAGAATTTTGATCAGGCTGTCCGCATCGACCAGTCCCCGATTGGTAAAAGCCCCCGTTCAAATCCAGCCACCTATGTAAAACTATTTGATCAGTTGCGCAGCCTCTTCTCGAAATGCTCTCTAAGTAAAATCAGGGGGTATGGTCCGGGTCGCTTTAGCTTTAATATCCCAGGGGGAAGATGTGAGAGATGCAAGGGTGATGGGGTGGTAAAACTTGATATGCAATTTCTTGCCGATGTTTATGTCGAATGCGAAAGCTGCCACGGAAAGAGATATAACCGCGAAACTTTGGAGGTACGATACCGGGGAAGAAATAT
>JAYPAW010000086.1:0-4094 GCA_038123915.1 Opitutales bacterium | reverse complement strand
CCGCCATCTAAGTTTGCCCGTGACAAAGAATCCCATTTTCTTTTGTAATCAGAATGGGCGAAACATTGAGAACACCAAGGCTCCTCTATGTCCACAAGGTTGATTACATTATCTTCAGATTTCACCGAAAAAACTATTTCCTGAAACAACATGGATTTTTCGGGGAGATAGATCAATATCTGAAAGAAATTTCATCCCGACCAAGATCTTTTGAGTTGTCTCAATGCAATCGAATGACTTGGTAAAAGAGTTATGCCAGATGGATCTGATCAAAAGTGCCCTGCGGATGGGTTTATGTACTTAAATTCAGTAAATGGGATTGGTCCAATTACCCTAAATCGGCTTTTGGAAAGATTTAAAGGTGACCCATGGAAAGTCCTATCAGCCTCCGCTCAGGATTTAGCGAGCGTGAAAGGGGTAGGAAATCAAATCGTGGAAACCCTCCTGAACAATAACGCCTCTGAATGGTTAAAAAAGGAGAAGGAAAACCTCTTCAAAATGGGTGGTCATTTCCTGGGAAGAGAACAATTCCCTGAATTTTTAAATGAACTGCCAGATCCGCCGATTGGGCTTTATACCCTTGGAGAAATTCCCAGAACTCCATTTGTCTCAATCGTCGGCACCAGAATCCCTTCTTTATATGGGAAAAAGTTGGCACGAAAACTTGCCTTTGAGTTGGCACAGGCAGGTGTTTGCATTGTCTCTGGGATGGCTAGAGGTATCGACACAGAAGCTCATCTCGGTGCTCTGGATGCAGGTGGAAAAACATTGGCTTTTCTGGGGAGCGGGCTGGATGTAATTTACCCTCCGGAAAACCTTAACCTCTACCAGCGAATCAAAGAATCCGGAGCTGTACTCTCAGAATTCCCACTATCTAAAAGAGCAGACCGTAGGACATTCCCAATGAGAAACAGATTGGTGGCAGGCTGTTCATCTGCTGTCCTAGTGATTGAATCTGCAAAAACCGGTGGCAGTATGATTACTGCAAGATTTGCGGCTGAGCAGGGAAGAACTGTTTTTGCACTTCCTGGTAGGGTGGATCAACCAGAATCCCAAGGCTGCTTGGATTTAATCCGGGACGGTGCAATTCTGGTACGGAATTCAGTAGACATATTAGAGGAAATAGCTCCCATGTTATCGCTCTCGAGAAACTCAGAGGCAGTTAAAACACAAGAGCCAAACAATATTTTTAACAATTTGGATGATCAGGAAAAAACGATCATTGAATTATTCAAAGGTGGAGAGAGGAGGAGTCTGGATGATATCCAAACCTCACTGAGAGTTTCATCCTCCCAAATTGCCCCCGCTATCACGATGCTCGAAATCAAGGGCCTGCTTAGCAAACGAACAGATGGGAAATTTGAGTGCAATCTCTAAGCCCCGCAAGATGTGTATACTCAATTTGTGTAGTTGCATTTCCTCCCTTTGTCCCTTTGTATGTAAATTAGTTTAGGGGAGCCCAAGGATGATGGGCTGAGATGCTGGATCCAATCCCACCAACGACCCTTTGAACCTGATGCTGCTTACGCCGTAGGGAAAACTTTTCTTCGGCCTAATCCGTATCCATAAATAGTTAAAACATGATACAAAAAGTCGAAGATTCCAATACCGCCAAGTCACTTTTCCCAAATTCGAGCCGGGTATACCTCAAAGGATCGGTGCACGATATTTCAGTCCCTATGAGAGAGATAACTCTTTCTGAAACTAAGCTTCCAGATGGATCAACCGAAGACAATGAACCGGTTCGCGTCTATGACACATCTGGACCTTGGGGTGATGTAAATTTTCATGGCAATGTTGAAAAAGGTCTTCCCAAATTGAGGCAGGATTGGATTGCTGCACGAAAGGATGTCGAAGTAATTGATGGGCGGGATGTGAAACCAGCAGATAATGGTTTCTTATCAGACAGGCATGACCAAAGAACCAGGGAAAGATCCCAGGAACTTCCAGATTTTGACAGATCCGAGATCAAGGTTCTTCGCGGTTTAAACACCAAACCCGTTACCCAATTACACTACGCCAGGCAGGGCATCATTACTCCTGAAATGGAGTTTATTGCCATACGGGAGAACATGAAGTTACAAACTCTGCACGAGAAACTTAAAACTTCACCGGATGCAGAATCAAACTCATTAAACCATCAGCATTCTGGTCAATCATTTGGAGCATCCCTTCCAGACGAAATTACTCCTGAATTCGTACGGGACGAAGTGGCTCGAGGCCGTGCGATCATCCCCGCTAACATTAACCACCCAGAACTCGAACCAATGATTATTGGCCGGAATTTTTTGGTTAAAATCAATGCAAATATTGGGAACTCTGCTGTGGCTTCATCCATCGAGGAAGAGGTCGAGAAAATGAGGTGGGCAACAAAATGGGGAGCAGACACGCTTATGGACCTTTCCACCGGGAAGAATATTCACCGCACCCGTGAATGGATTCTGAGAAATTGCCCGGTTCCCGTGGGCACTGTTCCAATTTACCAAGCTTTGGAAAAAGTTGGTGGCAAACCAGAGGAATTAAACTGGGAAATTTTCCGGGATACACTGATCGAACAAGCTGAGCAGGGAGTTGATTATTTTACGATTCATGCCGGCGTTTTGCTACGCTATGTGCCGATGACACGTAACCGGATGACTGGAATTGTAAGTCGGGGTGGTTCCATTATGGCAAAATGGTGCTTGGCCCACCATAGGGAGAATTTCCTTTATGAAAAGTGGGATGAAATTTGCGATATTATGGCGGCTTACGATGTGTCTTTTTCCATTGGTGATGGACTGAGACCAGGATCCATAGCGGATGCCAATGATGAGGCTCAATTTGCTGAACTCAAGACGCAGGGGGAACTCACCACTCGTGCATGGAACAAGGGGGTTCAGGTTATGAACGAAGGCCCAGGGCATGTACCCATGCACATGATTAAAGAAAATATGGAAAAACAAATCGATTGGTGCCATGAAGCTCCCTTTTACACATTGGGTCCTTTAACCACCGATGTGGCCCCTGGTTACGATCACATTACCAGCGGAATTGGTGCGGCAATGATTGGTTGGTATGGATGTGCCATGCTTTGTTATGTTACTCCTAAAGAGCACCTTGGCTTACCAGACCGGGAAGATGTCCGGGAGGGCGTAATCACTTACAAACTCGCTGCTCATGCAGCGGATCTGGCCAAAGGGCACCCGGGAGCACAATATAGAGACAATGCTCTATCCAAAGCGAGATTTGAGTTTCGCTGGGAAGATCAGTTTAATTTGTCCCTGGACCCTGAAAAAGCGAAATCCTTTCACGATCAAACTTTGCCCCAGGATAATGCCAAAACGGCTCATTTTTGCTCCATGTGTGGTCCGCATTTTTGCTCCATGAAAATCACTGAAGATGTTCGTCGCTATGCAGATGAGCATGGATTCAATGACGGCAATGATGCCATTGCTCAGGGAATGGCTGAGAAAGCAAAAGAGTTTCTTGACTCTGGTGCTGAGATTTACAGCGGTTCTTCTCCGAAAGAATGAAAGTTTTTGTCAATGATGCCCCCCAAGAGCTAACGGAAGGCACATCTCTTGCCACCTTGCTAAAGCAATTGGATTTGCTAGAAACCAAAGGCTGGGCCTTTGCGGTGAATGGCTCTGTTGTCAAAAAAAGTAGTCTCGAAGACACCATTCTTGCAAATGGAGACAAAATTCTACTGATACAGGCAACCCAAGGAGGATGAGTAAATTACCCTTGGCTATCCTGATTTCAGGAGCTTCGATTCGGGATGGTGAGACCTCTATCCTTACCGACCTTTTTGAAGTAGGACTCCAGAGACTCCATCTTAGAAAGCCTGATTGCAGTGCCCAAGAAGTCTCTAACCTTTTGTCTAGAATCCCAGAAGGTTACCACGAACGAATCGTGCTTCACCGACATTTTGAATTATTGAAAGAATTTACTCTTGCAGGTTATCATTATTTTTCTGGCGAGAAACCTAAGAAATTCAAAGGTACAAAAAGTCGATCTCTCCATAAACTTGATGAACTCAAAGATTTCAAGGAACCTCTCGATTATTGCTTTTTTGGCCCGGTATACGAATCGATTTCCAAAAAAGGCTATGTCCC
>JAYPAW010000085.1:0-4111 GCA_038123915.1 Opitutales bacterium | reverse complement strand
GATACATCTGATTTTTCAGAAAAAACGGTAAACTCCCTGCGGACAGATTCATTTTCGCAGTCTATTTCCAGTCCACTTTCCCGGATTCTTTGCAAGAGTCTATCCCGCCACTCGTTTGCGAGCCCTTTGGTAAGGGATTCGATTTGGGTGACAAGATGCCGAAGGGTAGCGATCCGCTTTCTCAGATCATCCGCCAAGGTTGAACCCTCCTGCTGGCGCATAGAAACGAGTTGTTCCAGGGCGAGGAGGGTCGAATCAGTTAATTGATCCTCAACCATCTCCAGAGGGGGCAAAGCAGTGTCTTTTTCTGAGTTGGATAAAATTCTATAAATTAATTCAACTGAGGGGGTGTAGAGAATATGGCTTTCTTCGCAAATCTTTTTAAGCGTGTCTAGTTGCTCTAATACATAATTCGACTGAAAGGGGCTTGCATCTAGATCTGATCTACCAGGTGGATGTAATTGGATTGAAAGTCTGATTCGACCTCGTTCCGCTGCGGATCGAATCAGGTCCTGTGCTTTTTTTTCGAAAAATTGCCACTCTTTCGGTCCGTTTAATAAAAATTCGAAGCCCTTTTTATTAACCGCAGAAAGTTCAATGACTCCAGAATGAGAGGGTAGGCTAAAATCTGCCCGCCCATATCCGGTCATGCTTTTCATGAAATTTTCATTGTGGGGAGTCCGCTAACCCCCATTAACCTGGCTGCCTCCATCGCATCCTTATCTCCTCTTCCACTAAGGTTTACGCACAATAATTCGTCCTTCTTCATTTGCTTAGCCCTTTTGAAGGCATGAGCCAAACCGTGGGATGTTTCCAGGGCAGGCAAAATTCCTTCTGTGGACGACAATCGCTTGAAGGCTTCCAGTGCCTCTTCATCGCCAGCATTGGCAAATTCAATTCGGTTTAAATCGCGATAAAAAGCATGCTCTGGACCAATGGCAGCGTAATCCAAACCGGCAGAAACGGAATGGGTTGGATTAATCTGTCCGTCTGAGTTTTGCAGGATCCAGGTTTTACAACCCTGTAAAACGCCAAGCTTTCCACCTTCGAAACGAGCCGCGTGCTCTCCCTCGTCCAGGGACCGGCCTCCAGCTTCCACGCCCACCAAGCGAACCTTGGTTTCTTCGAGAAAGTCAAAGAAGAACCCGATTGCGTTGCTTCCTCCCCCGACGCAGGCAATCATTTCATCAGGCAATCTTCCTTCTTTTTCTAGAAATTGCTTTTTTGTTTCTTCACTGATGATGCGATGAAAATCACGAACCATGCCGGGGTAGGGGTGGGCACCCAGAGCGGAACCCAAAATGTAGTGGGTGGTGCGTACATTCGTCACCCAGTCTCTCATGGCTTCATTGATCGCTTCTTTGAGTGTTTTGCTCCCTGCTTCCACTCCATGTACTTCCGCTCCGCTTAGTCGCATCCGAAATACATTCAGTGCCTGCCTGCGCATATCCTCAGCTCCCATGTAGATTTTACACTCCAAGCCAAATTTTGCACAAACGGATGCGGTGGCGATCCCATGCTGCCCGGCACCAGTTTCTGCGATAATGCGTTTTTTGCCCATTCTTTTGGCAAGCAGAGCTTGTCCGAGTGCATTGTTTATTTTGTGGGCACCCGTATGAAGAAGGTCTTCTCTTTTCAGGTATATTTTAGCACCCCCGATTTCCTGAGTCAGTCTTTCGGCATAATAAAGTTCGGTGGGGCGACCAGCAAATTCTCTCAATAATTGATCCAGTTCTTGTTTGAAACTAGGGTCGCTCTTGGCTTCGAGGTAGGCATCATTCAACTCTCGAAGAGGGTGGTAAAGCGTTTCCGGGACATAGCTCCCTCCATACGGACCAAATCTTCCCTTGGCGTCGGGTAAGGAAAAACGATCGGGCATCTTTGTCTGGGCGGGGGAATCTGAAATTTCAACTGACATAATCGACTCTTCAGTCTAGACAGCAATTTGCTTGCGACAACCCAAGAAGTTACCCAATAAATGCAAATTTAAGGCACATGGCAGATTCATCCCTACCCACGATCATAGTACCTGCGAGGCTTGCATCTTCCCGTTTTCCTAGAAAACTTTTGGCTGATGCTGGGGGTATGCCGCTAATTTTAAGAACTGCGTATCGGTTGCAGGACCAAGTGCCCGAATATGAGCTTTTTTTTGCTGTGGATGGAGAAGAGTTGGCTGAGCCATTGGATGATGCGGGTTTTAACACCCTTAGAACCGACCCAAATTTACCATCCGGAACGGACCGGATTGCTCAAGCCAATCAAACCTTACAAAGAGAAGTCGTGCTTAATGTACAAGCCGATGAACCCCTTGTCTCCAGAGATCATATTTTAGCCCTGACCAAGGCAATCCATAAGAAAGGGGCAGACCTTGCCACCTTGGCCACTCCTTTTTTGAAACAGGAGGACTTTACGGACCCCAATCAGGTAAAGGTGGTTTTGGATCGATCGGGATTTGCTCTCATGTTTTCCCGAAGCCCTATTCCTTATGACCGAGAGAAGGGCGGGCAGTTCAATTCTTTTTCTTTTAAACACCTTGGTCTCTATGGGTATCGAAAGAGCTTCCTCGAAGACTTTGCCAAAATTCCTGCTGGAGAGTTGGAAAATTTAGAAAAGCTCGAGCAGTTGAGAGCCTTAGAAAATGGAAAACGAATCGCTGTTGAAATTGTTGCTCATGGTACGATCGGGGTGGATACCCGAGAGGATCTAGATGCAATTGAATTTGGCTGATCCAGTGAAAATTCATTCATCCAAAATCATCCGGAGTTATATCTTCAGGGAAATATTGGGAGTCACTCTTCTCTCAACCCTAGTTTTGACGATTATTCTTTTGTACGGAAATTTATCCAAAAATGATGAAGCTCTTTTTCGTGCCCTTTCTATATCCCCTCTACTTTTCATGGAGCTGATTTCCCTGATGATCCCCTTTGCATTATCGCTTGGATTGCCCTTCGGTTTTTCATTGGCGGTTATTTTTTGTGTGGGTAGATGGTCCGCAGATCGCGAAGTCCTGGCTATGCAATCCTTGGGAATTAAGCGATCCTTGTGGGCGACACCTGTATTTTTTTCTGCTTTACTGGTTACTGCCATAAGCTGTTTTGCTTCCCTGCACTGGTCTCCCGTTTCCCGTGGTACCTTTGAGCACCGTGTGCGTAATATGATCTGGGAAGACTTTCAGAGTTGGATAGATAGTGGGAGGGAAATTGCCTTCAAGCTCGATAGTGAGGGAGACAAAAACCTTATGGGAGGTTTGGATGCCGGATTGCAAAAGCAAATCACTCAAGCCACGCTTTCCATTGGAAATGGGGTGGGGGATAACTGGGAAAATGTCCGAATCCTTTTGTGGGGGCAGAATCGTGTGTTATTGGCCATTTTACACGCCAAAAAATCTATCGTGGTCAAAGACCGTGAGGCTGGTTCAATCGAATTATTTCTTGAACAGGTCGACTATGAGTCTTTGGAGCACAACACCGCAGGAAGTACTAAGCAATCGAGCTTTGTTTCTTTTGAGAAGTGGAAACAACCGATGAGATTTAGCATCGATACTCCAGTTCTTGATCGGGATATGAAAAGGCTATCTCTGCTTGAGTTTTGGAATATGCAAAAGAATGGTGACTTGGATCGTTTTGATGAAATTCGTGCCTACAATCATTTCAACAAATATGCATCCCTAGGTTGCTCTCCTATATCTCTTTCTGCCCTATTGGTTAGTGTCGCCGTGAGGAGTGGGCGCAAAGAAACCTATGCCAACTTGTTTATTGGGGTTTTAATTTGCTTATTTTACTTCGCCATGGGTACGACTTTGGGCCAATCCATTGGTTCCAATGGGTACGGATGGTGGATTGCAAACCTTTCATTTCTAGTCATTGGTATGTATACATATAATAAATCTATGAATTAATTTTTTATAAATCCCTTTACTTCGATAAAAAAAATGAAGATTGTTGTATTATAAAGTTAACTTCTGCTAATAATACTTATCCCTATGTCCTAATTTAAATCATGAGATTATTAAGCCACATTAAGCCCATTCTTTTATCCCTTTTTATGTTCCCAGTCTGCCTCCATGCAAATGTAGGCGGAATGTCTGGCTCAAATTCTTTTACAATTGCCG
>JAYPAW010000084.1:0-4112 GCA_038123915.1 Opitutales bacterium | reverse complement strand
CGGTTCCAATTCCCTGGTCAGTAAAAATTTCCAGCAAAATACTGTGGGGCATCCGGCCATCGATGAAATGCACCCGGTTGACTCCTGAGTTCAGGGCTTCCACCGCACTATTGACTTTGGGTAGCATACCCGCAGAGATGATGCCCTGCTCTTTGAGTGGTTCCACTTCATTTACGGCAAGGCTGGAAAGGAGTGAGGAGGGGTCTTGGGGGTCTTGAAGAAGTCCTGGAACATCCGACAGGTAAACAAGCCGGCGGGCTCCTAGTGCCACCGCAACCTTGGAGGCCACATTATCGGCATTTACATTGTAGCAGGTCCCCTCCAGGTCAGATGCGGTGGAGGACAAGATTGGCATCTTTCCATTTTCCAATGCCTCCAAAATAGGATCCACCTGAACTTGGGTAACCTGCCCGACAAAACCGAGGTCATGCTCTCCTTGAAGCTTTTCACAGGTTAACACATTTTTGCCCGGAAATCTCTGCACCTCGCAGTCGTAAGAGGAAACAAATTGAGCGACTTCGGCGTTCACTTTCTCATTGAGAACTTTGTCCACCGCCTCAATCGTTTGCTTATCTGTTACCCGTAATCCGTCGAGGAACTTTGCTTCGATTCCCCGTGATTCAAGTTCCCGGTTGATGGCTTTCCCGCCTCCGTGAACCACCACCACTTTGATGCCAACAAAATTTAGGAAAACCAAATCCATCGCTACTCCGGAGCGGACTTTGGGGTCCGGGGAGTCCATGAAACTACCCCCGTATTTAACCACAAAAATGGATCCCCGGAACCTCCTTACATAGGGGAGGGCTTCCAGTAAGATTTTTGCTTTTGCCTGACTTTCCTCGAATTCAAACATTTCCGTTATTCGCTTTTATTATAGTTCACATATTCTTCGCTCAGGTCATTCGACCAGATCATCGAAGAAGCATTTCCCATATGTAAGTTCATCGTAATGACAAAAGACTTTTGGGATACAATTTCTTTCCACTTTGATTTGTTCATGGGAAGGGGGGTGCCATTCTCGACCGCTGGCACTTCATTGTAGAAGATATCCATCTCCTCAAAATTTAAACCTACCTTAGCGTAGCCTGCGGCATCCACCAGTCTGCCCCAGTTCGGATCCGATCCGAACCAGGAGGTTTTGACCAATAAAGAATTGGCAACGCAGCGTGCCACTTTTTCAGCATCCTTTTCATTGGCGGCTCCTTCGATCCGCAGTTCCACAAATTTGGTCACTTTTTCTCCATCGGTTACACATTTCCGGGCAAGAGTTTTGCAAATTTGAACAACCGCTTCCTTAAATTCAGATCGGATTGACTCAGGCTCATTTTCCAATGAAATCCTCGAAAATCCATTGGCTAAAAATAGCACCGAGTCATTGGTGCTCATGTCGCCATCGATGGTCATGAGGTTAAAAGATTTTTGCACAGCTTCGGCTAAGCATTCCTTGAGGTAAGAGGAGGAAACAGATGCATCTGTGGTTAGGAATGCGAGCATCGTGGCCATGTTGGGCTCAATCATGCCTGCACCCTTTACCGTTCCACCGATGGTAATTTTCCCGGAAGCCGTTTCGATCTGGGCAGAACATGATTTCGTTTTGGTATCTGATGTTAGAATTGCTTCCTGGAATGCCTTGCCCCCATCGAGTTCATCCAAGACATCTTGGCAGGCATGGGCTATCCCGGTGGTGACCTTGGTCATGGGAAGCTGCACACCAATTCGACCAGTCGAACAGACGAGAATTTCCCGCGAATGTGCCTTGAGATGTCGGGCAGTTTCCGATGCCATTTTTACACAATCCAAGTCCCCTTGTTTACCGGTGCAGGCATTGGCATTTCCACTATTGGCAACCACGCCATGAAATCCCTGGCTTGGGTCACTTAACACATCCATGCAATAACGGACGGGGGCTGCTTTTACATCGTTGGTGGTAAAGGTTCCAGCAGCTGTACAGGGTCTGGGAGAGTAAATGACACCCAGGTCCAGCTTTCCGTTATTTTTGCCTAAGATATTGCAGGAAACTCCGGATGCAAAAAAGCCCTGTGGTTCGGTGACTCCATCACAATCTACAAAAAATTTCATACTAAAC
The DNA here is from genome assembly GCA_038123915.1 of Opitutales bacterium. Classification (GTDB taxonomy): domain Bacteria; phylum Verrucomicrobiota; class Verrucomicrobiia; order Opitutales; family Seribacteraceae; genus Chordibacter. Next base: position 2,026 of record JAYPAW010000084.1, on the reverse strand, counting down.
CACAGTCCTCCGTATACCCGTTACAAAGGTTCATCGTCTGGATCGCCTGCCCGCCGGCTCCTTTGAGTAGGTTATCTTCCGCAGAGCAGAGGATATATCGATTCATCCGTGAGTCCGCCGAAACTGAAATATCGATCCGGTTGGTTCCAACAACCTTTCCTGTCTCAGGAAACTCTCCTTTACCCAAAACCTGAACAAAGGGGCGATTGGAGTAAGCATTTTCCCAGCAATCCCGAATCTGGGATTCATTAAGGGAGGATTTCGGCCGGACGGAAATAGTTGAGCATAGGCCACGATTCATGGGAGCCAGGTGTGGGTGGAAGGAAATCGTGATGGATTGACCAGCAAATTCACTTAACTGCTCTTCGATTTCGGATAGGTGTCTGTGCTTGGGTAAACCGTAGGCTCCTGCACTCTCATTTCGTTCGCAGAACAGAAGCCTTTCGGAAGCATTTTTTCCCGCTCCACTAATTCCGCTGATGGAGTTGATAATGATCTCATTTTCATCAATGAGCTTTTCCCTGAGTAGCGGGGCCAGTGGGACAAGTATACTGGTGGGGTAGCACCCGGGGGATGCAATGAGTGAAGACTTTTGCCAGCTTACCGGGTGAAGCTCTGGCAGGCCATACTGGGCAAGCGGAAGCCACTTAGGTGCGGGATGGTCCGAACCATAGAACTCCTTATACAGGGTAGGGGAGTTGAGCCGGAAGTCCGCAGACAGATCAATAATTTTCTTTCCTGCGTCGAGTAGGGATATGGCATATTCTGCAGCAGTTCCATGAGGTAACGCCAGGAAGAACAATTCGATATCTGATTGAACAAGCTCTTCCATCACTGGGTTGACAAAAGAAATTATATTTCCTTTGTGACCAAGTTTTGGCACAACCGAGCTCAGCGGTTTTCCTGCATGTGCCCTCGAGGTAACCATAGACAATTCAATTTTCGGATGCCTGATCAGTAAAGTTACCAACTCTTGACCGGTATAGCCAGATGCACCGATTATGCCTACTTTCATATTGTTAGCCATTTGATGTGGAAGAATATAAAAAACAAACCCCTCGGTTGGAGTGCCGAGGGGTTGAAGTAAAAAGTGTTTTGGTTTGAGAAATTATCGCTTGGAAAATTGAAACCTTTTACGTGCCCCGGGGCGCCCAGCTTTCTTACGCTCGATCTTACGCGGATCTCTGCGTAAATGACCGGCTTTTTTGAGAGGAGAGCGCAATTCGCCGTCCATTTTTTCTAGAGCACGGGATAATCCGTGACGAATGGCACCCGATTGACCAGTTCCTCCACCACCGCGAACATTTACGGAAACATCCAACTGCCCATTTTTTTCGACACAAAGCAAGGGCCCGATCACTGCCTTCTTTTGTTGTTCAGTCGAGCAGTAATCATCGATGTCCCGGTTGTTGATCGTAATAGATCCAGTTCCAGGGCGTATTCTAACCCGGGCTGTGCTGGTTTTTCTGCGTCCTGTGGCGATGATGTCTTGGTTTTTAGCTTTGGCACTCATGATGAGAAATTAAGAAAGAAGAGGGGATGGTTGCTGTGCAGTGTGAGGATGTTCTTCACCAGCAAAAACCCGCAAGCGGGTAAGCATACCGCTGGAAAGTTTGTTCTTGGGTAACATTCCTTTCACCGCATTGGTGATGATAAACTCAGGTTTATTTTCGCGAAAATCTGCAACAGAACGGTACTTTTCGTTCCCCATGTAACCAGAGTAGAACATGTATTTCTTTTGTTCTTCTTTGGAACCAGTGAGTTTAACTTTGTCCGCATTGATCACGACCACATAGTCTCCTGTATCTACATGAGGTGTGTAGGTTGGTTTGTTGCGTCCGCGCAAAGCATTGGCAATCTGCACGGCGAGTCTGCCGAGAATTTGGCCAGAGGCATCAACAATCTTCCAGTCGTGGGTTACGGTTTCCTTTTTGGCAAGGGTAGTCTTCATCGAAAAATAAGTGAAAAGAAAGAAAATGAATCATTTGTGGTTGTTCGTCAACCGAACAATCCGCAAAATTAAGCT
>JAYPAW010000083.1:0-4113 GCA_038123915.1 Opitutales bacterium | reverse complement strand
AAATTGATATTGAGTTTCGGGGCTATGCCGATGAAGTGGTCGATCACTTCGCCCGGGTAGACTGCTTTAATATGGAGGAAAAATTTATCGATTTATGTGCCCGACTCGTAATGGAGCACATGAGTGATGGTTTCAAGTCTTCCATCCGGCCATGTTGCGTGAATTGCGAAGGGACAGATTGTGCATCGATGCGCAAGTACTTTGGATCCTCTCCAGTGCACGCAACCGCATAGCTTTTCCAACCCCTACTTTTAACATCGAAACTTACTCAGAGTTTCGCTAAATATTGGGTATCAGAGCAGCCTGCTCTTCGCTATGAGTTTACATGATGTTAGAGACCTTTTGTGGCTGGCCACAGCCTGCTATGGTGCATCTTTTGTGCTGGGCATGGTCAAGACGAGGCATCCTTTCTCTACCCTCTTTCGGGAAAGTCCATTCATTTTGATTCTGGTAGGATTTTTTCTGCAAACCCGGGCCTTGTATTTTCGTGGACTGGAGGTGCATGGGTGCCCCTTGGGCAACGGTATGGAACGCACCCAGTTCATTATCTGGTCCCTGATCGTGGCCTTTTTACTACTCCGCCTCGTATGGAGGATCAATTTACTCGGTACCTTTTGTGCCGGTGCTTCCCTGCTTCTGGGTTCCCTATGCTTAGGATTGAAAAACTGGGATGCCCCTTACTGGACGGCTCAGGGATATGTCCGCCTGTTTAAAGATCCATGGATTGAACTGCATGCATCGATAGCCATCTTCAGCTATGGTCTCTTTTGCTTATTGGCCGTAGTCAGCCTGATGTATCTATCCCAGAGACAGGCCCTCCTCTCCAGAAAACCTGGATTTCTTGGGCCTTACCTGCCTCCTATTCAGGACCTGGAGGTGGCAGCCATGCGCTTGCTCGTAGTAGGAGTGGCTTTTCTATCCCTCTCGATGGTAGTCGGGGCGATGCACTGGACACGCCATCCCGAATTTGTGAGTGGTGCAAAGCTCACCGTGACCACTTCCCTGTGGATTGGATATTTGTTTCTTTTAGGAATGCGACTGAGCAACCGGCTCTATGGATCCCGCTTTGCCAAGTGGTCTATCGGTCTGTTTGCTCTCGCCTTGCTCTCCTTATCGATGGTCAGTTCAAAATCGAAAAAGCAGGCCTTTTATAACTCCACCCTTGAGCCTCTGGCTTTGGTTTCCCGATGAGTAAGCAAGCGGACAGTTCCCTCTTTCTTCTGGGCACGTCTCACCAGGTGGCCAACCTGAATGAGCGGGAATCCATTGCCCTGCCCAACAACTCGATCGATTCTTTCTATGAGGGATTGGAAAACTTGCCCGGATTAGAGGAATGCCTCGTACTTAATACCTGCAACCGTACGGAAATTTATGGTTCAGCAGATCCCTCCTTTCAATTTGAATCTTTATTGAAGTATTTTTCCAACTTTCGTGAGCTGGATCCAAATTTTTTGGCAGAAAAAACTTACCAACGAACAGGTGCAGAAGTGGTCCGCCATCTATTCGAAGTGGCATCAGGGATTGATTCACAAATGGTGGGAGAGACTGAAATCCTGGGGCAGCTAAAAAAAGCTTATGATGAAGCTTGCGAACGCGGTGCCACCGGAAAATCCCTCAATCGCTTGTTTCAAAAAAGTTTTCAGGCAGCCAAATGGGCACGAACCAACACGGGGATATCCAAAGGGCAGGTAAACCTGGGCAATGTGCTGTGCGAGCTGGCCCGGCGTATTTTTGGACAGGTGGATAAATGCAGGCTTTTGGTTGTGGGTGCCGGAGAGGTCGCAGAAAGTGCATTGGAAGCTTTTAAATCCCGTGGATCGGAAGCGATCACGGTAACCGGGCGCACCTTTGATTGGTGCCCATTGAGCCGGAGAAAACCTGATGAACTGGCCCAAAAATTTGATGGTTTCACATTGGCATATTCCAAATTTCATGAATCGCTCCACCTCTTTGATGTGGTGCTCGCATCCACGGCCAGTAGCCAGGCCTTGCTCACCCATGCACAAGTTGCACAGGCGATGAAAAAGCGTCCGTCCAAACCACTTTTCTTAATTGATGCGTCTGTGCCCCGCAATGTGGAGGAAGAAGCAGCCGGGGTGGACAATGTTTACCTTTACAACATGGATGATGTATCGGCGATCGCCAACGAGAACCTGCAGTCCAGGTTGGCCGAGGTGGAAAAATGCCGTCTTGCCCTCTCAAAGAGAGCGTTACGGCTATGGGAACAAATGCGGGCTCACCCCAGCTTACCTTCCTGAATCAACCAGTCGACCACCCCGAGTTGCTCGGGTTGAGCTAGTAATTGGTGAAGTTTTTGAGCACTTTGAGATGCTTTTTTACCAGACTCCTGATCTAGGAAGATTTTTCGGATCTCTTCCGCCAACCTCATGCCGGTGGCCCGACCCTGCAAGAATTCAGGGTTGGGTGGATTATCTGGCAATAAAAGGTTGGCCATGCCCAGATGAGGAACCCGCACTAAAAGCTTACCAATCAGATAGGTAAAAGGATGAGCCCGATACCCAATCACCCCGGGGATACCTGCCCACGCACAGGAAAGAGACATTGTTCCCGAGCTCATCAGAGCAGCCCGGGCAGCGAGACCATCCGTACGATTCACCACCCGCAGATAATTCTTTAACCTGGATCGGAGAGAGACCATACGCTCCACCTGTTCTCGAATTTGTGGGCTGGAAGCTGGCAAAACCGCCCGCACCTCCTGCTCTCCAGCATTTAAGGTTTCCAATGCATCTAAAAAGACCGGTAAAATTCGACTGACAGGTTGAGCCCGGCTGCCCGGAAGTAAAAGAAGTTCTCCCTGAGGATCATACTTTACTGGGGATCGGTAGGAGGGATGGGCAAAGGGGTGCCCAACAAAAGAGACAGGGAGGGAAACATCCTCGTAACATTTGGTCTCAAAAGGGAAAATGACCCCGAGCCCATCCAGTACATTGGCCATCGCGAATCGGCGCTTTGGTTTCCATGCCCAAAGCTGCGGGCTGATATATTGTAAAACAGAAACTTCTCCGCCACCCTTGCAGGAAATCCCACGCTTTCTGAGCGCACCAGCCAAGCGCAGGTTAAAGCCTGGGTAATCGACCAGAAGAATGCAACGGGGCTTGGCATGCTCAATCCAGGAAATTGTTTTTTCAAAAATATCCCGGAAGAAACCATAGTTTTTAAGAACTTCAAACAAGCCAACCACCCCATGATCGGCCAGGGGGAAGAGCTGTTCCGCACCTGCTTGGCTAAGCTTTTCCCCGCCTAATGAATAAATGGTAAGGTTGGGTTGGCGGGTTTTTAGATCGAATACGACCTGAGTGGCGTGCTCATCCCCGGAAGCTTCGCCCGCAACCACCAAGAGATCAACGGACCCTGATGCTTTAGGAAAGTCTGGCAGAGAGCTCAAGGTTTCCAGCTGGATTGAATCTCCCGAGTGATGGTCAGGGCAACCTCAAGGGCAGATTTGCCAAAGCTTCCATCCGTTTTGGGTGTGGTTGCATCCTGGACGCAGGAAAGAAAGGATTCAAGTTCGAGAGCAAGCGGCTCCCCTTTTTCCACCGGTACTTCATGACGCTCCAGAGAGGGTCCAGACTTTTTGATCAGGTGGCCCTTTTGGTTCATGAAGTCGAGCGAAAGGTAACCGGTGTCCTGGAAGACCCGGATTTCCCTGGCTTTTTTCTCACTTACCCGGCTGGCACTCAAGTTAGCCACACACCCATTGGCAAAGACCAAGCGGGCATTGGCAATATCCTCAGTGGGAGAAAGGACCCGCACACCGATAGAATCAACCCGCTCAATCGGTGAGTTGACCAAAGCCATCGCAATCCCAATATCATGGATCATCAGATCGAGCACCACGCCCACCTCTGTACCTCGTGGTTGAAAGGGAGCGAGACGTTCAACAGTTAAATAGCGGGGTTGCTCCACCGCACCCTCCAGGAAGGTCATCACCGGGTTGTAGTGCTCGATGTGCCCGACCTGTACGAGCACTTTAGCTTGCTGGGCACTTTGCAGAATCGATTCCGCTTCTTCAGATGACACACAAAGCGGTTTTTCCACCAGCAGATGGCACCCATGTTCGATTAATTGCAAGGCGACTTCGGCATGGCGGTC
>JAYPAW010000082.1:0-4300 GCA_038123915.1 Opitutales bacterium | reverse complement strand
CGGGGTTTTCGCAGTAGAGCTTATGGAATTGACGCTCCGATTCAAATTCGATGGATCGGCTAGGCATAGGAGAACCGTTGATTTAGGTGGAGAAAGATAATCGATTAAACAAGGCCACAGATCAATACAGGCCCAGTTGCTCTTTGCCAAAGTGGTATGGTATCATTTACAAATCCTTAAAATATCCATTCACCTTGGGGTTTCGCAAGCATGGAATAAGTGGGCTGATTCCTGTTTTCAAATTGCTTATTTACAGCGATCAGGCATCAAGTTTCTTAATTTTCTAAAATTAATGAATGTTTTATTCGTAAGTCCGGAAGTCAACCCATTGGTACGAACAGGGGGGCTTGGAGATGTGGTCGGTAGCCTACCCCTGTCCTTGAAAAAACTTGGGATTGATGTGCGTGTGATTTGCCCTCTCCATCGCGAGTGCAAAGAAATCGAATCTCATGCCCTCGATCCAAGAATCACTGTGGATTTGAACAACGAGCCGATGGAGGCAAGCATACGCCAGGCAAAACTAGGCGATGACAACATTCCTGCATACCTCATCGATCTCCCCCACTTTTTTGACCGAGCGGGAATCTATTCCGATGAAAACGGAGATTTCCAGGATAATGCCCAGCGTGCCTTTGCCCTTTGCCAAGCTGCTTTAGAACTTGAAAAGGTCATAGGCTGGCGACCCCATATTATTCACGCCCATGATTGGATGGCAGCACCTGTATGTGGATATTTGAATGCCCTACAAATGGAACTTCCCGAGGCATCTAAAATCCGATCTGTTCTTACGATTCATAACCTCCAGCATCAAGGAGTCTTTTCCTATGAAGACTTTCTTTCCTCGGGTCTTCCAGATTCCAGCTGGGCGATGGATGGATTCGAAAAAGATGGCTCCCTAAACCTGCTCAAGGGAGGGATCCAAAATGCCGACAAAATCACCACCGTCAGCCCAACCTATGCCCAGGAAATCAGGACTCCTGCTTATGGATGTGGCCTGGAAACTAGCCTGCAATACCGGGGTGCCGACCTGATTGGCATTCTCAATGGGATTGATCAGGGAAATTGGAACCCGCAAAAAGACAACTCTCTTACCCACTCCATAAGCCCAAGCCGGCCCAAAGCAGGAAAACTGGCTTGTAAAGCGGATCTACTCAATAAATTTAATTTGGATTCGAATCTTGAAGCACCTCTTTTTGGGGTGGTCTCAAGGCTATTTGAACAGAAAGGGTTGGATTTACTCATTGAAATCCTGCCCCAGTTAATGGCTGAAACTCATGCAAGTTTTGCGATTCTTGGCAGTGGTTCGGCGGCGGAAGAACAAGCCTTTCGAGATTTATCTTCTTCCTTTCCCAATCGAATCGGTTCCTTCATTGGTTTTGATGATGGCTTGGCTAGAAAAATCTTTGCGGGCTCAGACTTTTTTCTCATGCCCAGCCGTTTTGAGCCATGCGGGTTAGCTCAACAGTATGCGATGAGATATGGTTCCCTACCCATCGCTCGCAGAACAGGAGGGCTCGCAGATACAATTGAAACGCAAAAAGATGGAGCCAAGCAACCCAATGGCTTTCTATTTACCGAACCCACGCCCAAGGCCTTATGGATTGCTGTAAAGGAAGCCATCGAAGTTTTTGCAAACAACCGCAAATTTACCCAGATGCGTAAAAATGCCCTGTCCAAAAAGTGCGACTGGGATGAAGCAGCCAAAGAATATATCAATACTTACAACTGGGCTCTTGAAAAAAACGAATCATCCTAACCCATCCGCATATTTACAAAAGTAATCCACATAAAGATGACGCCTGTGGATAACTTTACCGCTCTTTTAAAGCTTTCCACTTGCCCTCAATATTTTTGAGATACTAGCTTTAATGCCATAATTTTTTTGGCAGCCAATGATATCTAACGGACCTTCAAGAACCTTTACTCAAGAAGCAGTTGAGGCATGGTTTCGAAGGTTGTGCACCTCTGACTGGGAAACTCATTTCTCTCCCAAACTACTCAAAGATGCCCAGAAATATTACCGAGAGGGATATCTCTCAACGATCGATATTCAGGAAAACCAAGCGGTGATTACCAAAAAAATAAACCGGGAGGAGACCTACTCTGTGGTGGAGTGGAATGGAAAGGGTCCAGAAATTCGCACCTCCTTGGATGAGGAAGAACTGGGAATCGCACTTGCTACTGCGGGATTATATGAAATTGAAGAACTCATTTCAGAACTTCATGCAGATGATCCTTTACTGGGGGAAGGCTTATTGGATGAGGACTCCGAAGAAGTTACCCAAAAAGAAGAATCCAATGAAGGTTCTGAGGAATCCATCCCTGAAGAAAGTACTAAAATAAAACTTCTTGTTCGTATGGAAGTATCCGCTCAAAAAGGGCTAAGGATCACTCCCTCCTGGCAGAACAACAAAGCATCCCCAATCCCAGTATACTCCAAAGAAGCATCCCAGTTGGAAGATTGCGACCGTCCTTCTTTAATGCGCTTTGTGGCCGAAGCGGGAAAATTTGGATTTCAATTTCAAAAAAGTGCAGGAGAATTTTGGTTATCCGACTGGAAACAGGTCGCAAAATTTTCTGAGGAATACCTATCCGTTTGGGAAAATTCCTTCGAGGTTGAATACAAGGGAGATGCTCATTTGCTCAAGCAGGGGCAAAGAACCTTAAGTTGGGAAATTGAAGCGAGGAGCCGGGACGAGCAAAGTATGATCCTTAGGGAAAACTTTCATATTGGAAATCGTAGGTTGGGCACTCAGCATATCCGTCGAGTCACCAAAGCTTCCCAGGGTGCCACTTTTATCCGCGGATATGGATTGGTAAAGCTTGATCAGGACCAAGTCGAAGATTTCGAATGGTGGCAAAGAAATCGTGGAGATGCCAAGCGAGCCAACTGGCCAAGATACATGCTTTTTTCTCTTTTTGCCCGAAAATATTTACGCACACGGGCGGACGGACACCTGGAACTTTGGCGAGATTCGATCAAAAATTTGGAAACCAATGGGGTTGGAAAGAAATTTTCATTTCTTCGCCCCTATCAAATGCAAGGAGTTGCCCATCTCCATGCCTTGCACCAACTCGGTTGCCACCCCTTACTGGCGGATGAAATGGGGCTTGGAAAAACTGTCCAGACCCTTGCTCTAGTCAGCTCCAGCCCATCCCCTGAACTCCCCGATCTGGTCACCTGCCCAGCCTCCGTTGTCCCCGTGTGGGTAAAAGAGGCAGCCAAGCACTTCCCCAAGCTTAAGGTTCGTGTCTTATGCAAGGATGAAACTTTTGAAGATGCAGAGGATCCATGCCTTTGGATCGCTAGTTACACCCAACTTCGTAGACATCGTCACTTACTGGACAAGGTAAACTTTAGGTATGCAGTGCTGGATGAAGCCCAGCTCATTAAAAACCCAAAAGCAAAAGTGACCCAGGCCTGTTTATCGATCGAAGCAAACCACCGCCTCGCTCTATCCGGTACCCCCATTGAGAATTCTGCCTTAGATCTATGGACCATTTTCCGCTATTTGATGCCCGGTTTATTGGGTGCCCGTAAAGAATTGGAAAAATCCCTGATCGAAGATTCAGCCAAAACCCTTCTGCTCCTGCGAAGACAAGTGACCCCCTTTGTTCTTCGAAGGATGAAAAACGAAGTCGCATCTGAACTCCCACCTAAGCTGGAAACAGAACTCCCCTGCCCCTTAAACGATGAACAGAGAAAGGCCTATAAAGCTCTCGCAGAAGGGGGCATTCTTGAGCATGGGAATAATCTGAAAGAAGCTTTTCGCACATCCTCCATGCATGTATTTTCCCTGCTTACCAGATTGCGACAAGCATGTTGCGACCTTGCTCTATTGCCGGGGCGGGAACATTTGCCCGCCTCAGGTTCCAAAAGCGATATATTGATCGAGAAATTGCAGGACCTCTCCAATTCAGGTGCTAAAGTCTTGGTATTTAGCCAGTTCACCACCTTTTTGGATCTACTGAAAAAACGGATCAAACTCGAAATCCCAGACCTTGAAGTACTCGAGCTTACGGGCTCAACCCGCGATCGATCCAAACCGGTAGACCGCTTTGAATCGAGTGATAAACCAGCCGTCATGCTAGCCTCCCTTAAGGCCGCTGGGTTGGGAGTTACTCTAAAATCTGCCGATTATGTCTTTTTGATGGATCCCTGGTGGAACCCTGCGGTCGAAGAACAAGCTATCGATCGTGCTCACCGCTTAGGGCGTGAAAAACCAACTTTTATCTATCGTATGGTTACTCAGGGTACGATTGAAGAAAGAGTTCGTGAATTACAATTGGAGAAAAAAGA
>JAYPAW010000081.1:2793-4337 GCA_038123915.1 Opitutales bacterium | reverse complement strand
CTTGTCTATGCATTAGGGGGCGTCCGCAGAAGAAAAATTCCCGAACTCTTTAATCTGGGTTTTGATGGTGTAACTTTACTGGGATCTATTTGGGGAAAAAAAGATCCAGTTTCTGCCTTTGAGAGATATCAATTTATTGAAAGAAGTGTCTGGGCCAAAAAGGAAAAGGAAAAAGGACTGATACAAAGACTTTTGGCCAAAGATGAAGCCTGATCTTAGAATAAAAGAATCCCTACTTTGCCTAACTCGGGATACCCCTGATTGTTCCCACTTCAGGCAGGTCGAAAAATTAGTTCATGCAGGGGCAAGCTTTATACAACTTCGAAGCAAATCAGTTCCTGAAAGCGTGTTATTGGAAGAATCTAAATCAGCCGTAATGTTAGCTAAGCAGAATGGAAGCAAATTGATTATCAATGACCATTACAAACTGGCCAGAGATGTGGATGCAGATGGCGTGCATCTAGGCGTTTCAGATGCTCCTGTCGAATTCGTACGCGATTACCTTCCCCAAGGAAAGATCATCGGTAAAACGGTTCACTCCATCGAAGAAGCAAAAATCGCGGTAAAAGAGAAACCAGACTACATAGGTCTGGGTCCTGTTCGGAATTCAATCACAAAAAAAGAACTTACACCTTGCTTATCTGAAGAAGAATTCAAAGAAATTGCTGCACTCTTACACCCGATTCCAGTTTTTCTAATCGGCGGATTAAACCGTAATGATTTTGATTTGATCGATCGAATTAATGTGCAGGGAATCTGCCTCTGCTCTGATTTATCATTATTGGATAATGATGATCCCACTCACCTTCATGAGATCGTCCAAAAAAGTAGGTCTTTCGAATCTGCATTACATTCTCTTTAACTATGCAAAACGATATCTTGAATATTGGCGGAGAGTCTTTCCATTCCCGTTTATTTATTGGAACAGGAAAGTTTTCATCTGGCGAAATCCTTCAGCAAACGATTGAAAGCTCTGCAACACAGCTAGTCACTGTTGCCATGAAAAGAGCGAATCCAAATGGTCCAGCGGATTCAATTATTGATTTCATTCCTCAGGATCGTGTCAAAATCCTACCCAACACTTCCGGAGTGCGCGATGCAAAGGAAGCTATTTTTGTGGCTCAAATGTCCAGAGAGGCACTGGAGACCAATTGGTTAAAATTAGAAATTCACCCGGATCCTAAATATCTCATGCCGGATCCGGTGGAAACCCTTCTAGCAACAGAAGAATTAGCCAAACTTGGCTTTGTGGTCTTACCTTACTGCCATGCAGATCCTGTTCTGTGCAAAAGACTCGAAGATGCGGGTGCTGCTGCGGTTATGCCACTTGGTTCTCCTATTGGGACAAATCATGGATTGAAGAGCCGGGAATTCCTGAAAATTATAATCGAGCAATCAAATTTACCTGTGATCGTGGATGCAGGAATTGGAGCCCCATCCCATGCATCAGAAGCCTTGGAACTTGGTGCCTCTGCTGTGCTTGTAAACACTGCCCTGGCCGTGGCAAAGGATCCTCCGAACATGGGATCAGCTTTTCGTAAAGC
>JAYPAW010000081.1:0-2693 GCA_038123915.1 Opitutales bacterium | reverse complement strand
GGTGGAATCGAGGATTTAATTGCATTGCTTTCCCCAATTGCAGCAGAACATTACCTCGAGGAAATGGCTCAATTGAGCTACCGTATCACCCGAAAGAGATTTGGGCAGACTCTTCGCTTGTTCGCCCCCATGTACCTATCCAATGAGTGCAATAATATTTGTGACTATTGCGGGTTTAGCATGAACAATCAAATCCCTCGCAAAACACTTACCGACGCAGAAATTCTGAGGGAAGCAGGCATTTTGAAAAAAAACGGGTTTGATCATATTTTGTTGGTCACCGGGGAATCCGCCCAGAAGGTGGGCTTGGATTATCTTACCCATGCACTTGATCTGCTTAGACCCCATTTTTCTAATTTATCCATCGAGGTACAGCCGCTTGAAGAGAGTGCTTATGCCAGATTAATCGAGCATGGGATGCATGCCGTCATGGTATATCAGGAAACCTACTGCACAAAAAGCTATGCCAGGCATCACCTCAAAGGGAAAAAAACAAATTTTGATTGGCGCCTCAACACCGCGGATCGATTAGGACGTGCAGGAGTTAACAAAATTGGACTTGGATGCCTCTTTGGGCTGACCGAAGATTGGAGAACCGATGCCCTTTTTGCTGGTATCCATTTGGACTACCTGGAAAAGAAATACTGGAGAACCAGTTACTCGATGTCATTCCCGAGAATGCGTCCTTACGAAGGAGAAAATATCGTTTCTGTGGACCTAAAAGACCGTGATCTTGTCCAACTGATTTGCGCGTTCCGAATTTTTAACCATGAACTCGAAATCACACTTTCAACCAGAGAAAGCCAACAGTTCAGGGAAAATATTTTGCCCCTCGGTATCACCCACATGAGTGCCGGTTCCAAAACCAATCCAGGTGGGTATGCAGAACCTGAAGAATCATTGGAGCAATTCTCCGTCTCCGACGAAAGATCCGCCACAGAGATTTGCTCTATGCTTAAGGGTAAGGGATTTGACCCAGTCTGGAAGGATTGGGACAAATCATACGATCACCCCAAAGCCAATTCCACCGCACCTTCGGAGTTAGCTCCATGCTAGCCAGATAAGGTCCTGGTATTTTTATCAAGCATGGAACCTCCTGAAATTGAACAATACCAAAGGCATCTATCCCTCGATGGATTTGGTGAGGAAAATCAGCACAAGCTCAAACATTCATCCGTGCTCGTGGTTGGGGCAGGAGGACTGGGGTGCCCAGCTCTCCAGTATTTAGTCGGTGCAGGTGTTGGGCGGATTGGGATCGTAGACGACGACAAGGTCGAAATCTCAAACTTACAAAGGCAAATTCTCTTTAGTCATGCAGATAAAGGGGAAAATAAAGCTACTACAGCAGCAGCCAAGTTGTCCGGCATTAATCCTTTTATTAAGATCGAACCCCATCCGGTCAGGTTTACCAAAGAAAACTGTGAGTCACTTTTAAAAAACTATGACCTTGTGGTGGATGGCACCGATAACTTTTCATCCAGATACCTGATCAATGATGCATGTGTGCTTTTTGATAAGCCCTTGATCCATGGTTCCATTCATCGATTTGAAGGAATGGTAAGTGTATTTAACTATAAATCGGGACCTACCTACCGTTGCCTATTCCCAGAGCAACCAGACCCCAGCAGCATTCCATCCTGTGCAGAAGCGGGAGTGCTTGGAGTGTTACCCGGTATCATCGGATCGATGCAGGCGATGGAAGCTATCAAAGTCTTAACAGGTTTAGGCACGCCTCTATCAGGTAAGGTTTTATTATACAATGCACTCAAACAGAGCACTCAAATTATTAATCTTAGCCTGGACCCACAAAATAAGAGTATTGATAAATTACCTGAGCCATCAACCAACTGTGTGTCCACCCTCAGCGAAGAACATGCGGGGATAAAAGAAATCTCTGAATCTCAACTGCACGAAATGATGTTAGCAGACAGCAATCTGCAAATCCTGGATGTTCGAGAAAGCTGGGAGCGAGCGTTGGCAAGCATTCAGCCATCTTTGCATATTCCGCTCGGTGATTTACCCTTTCTTCAAAACGGAATCGAAGGAATTGATTTAGACCCAAATCAAAGCCTTGTGGTCTACTGCAAGGCAGGCATTCGGAGTAGGGCAGCTTGCGAAACTTTACAAAGCCTTGGACACTCGAACCTTTTCAACTTATCGAACGGCATGGACGGTTGGCTGGAAACATTTCCTGATTTGATCGCAATTGGATAATTCATGGCAATAAACATTGCGATAATCGGGGGAACAGATTCATCAGGGGGTGCCGGACTAGGAGCGGATCAAAAAACAATCCTTGATCATAATTGTTCTCCTCATTCTGTAATCAGTGCGATCACTTTCCAAAACTCATCCAAAGTTCGCATTCATCCTCTGCCGAGGCTCGGGCTTAAAAGCCAATTAGATTCTCTCTCAGAGCTTACTCTCGATGCGATTAAAATTGGGATGCTACCAGATGAGAGCTCGGTTTTGGAGGTCCTCGAATTTATAAAAAAATTCCCCGACTCAAAGGTGATTCTGGACCCCGTTCGTTTCTCTTCATCAGGATTTGAGCTCATGACTACCCAAGCATGGATCACCTTGAAGGAGAGATTGCTCCCTCATGTAGACCTCATTACTCCAAATATGGAGGAAGCTAAGCTATTAATTGGGGCAGGCATAAACGAAAGAATATCCTCTTTAGATTTGGCTAA
>JAYPAW010000080.1:0-4356 GCA_038123915.1 Opitutales bacterium | reverse complement strand
TCTAGAGTTGTTGAGGTCCAACAAGCAACAAAGCAAGGAGCCATCGAAGGAGCCCTTGCGGGAGCAAAACTCTCCTTGAGTCTGGATGAGGTTAATTCGGATACTCTAAAATCCAAAACTGTGATGTTGAAAGCGGTCAATAGTGCCAACACCAAAGCAGCTGCCAACTCCACTGCGAATGTGGCCAACCAATCGTTGAGGACCAACTCCCAAGACATGTTACTTTTAATGAAAAAGTTTGGGATTAACCCGAGGTATACAAATCCCGCAAAAATGTACAAAAGACCAGTCATTGTGCAAGTCGACGAACCACCCATTGATGATGAATCTAGCGAGGCGATCAATAATGCCTCCCCTCTCTAAATTACTAAGCTATACCCACACAGAAAAGGGTTAAGCCTTCTTTCCCTTTAAGATTCGACAATAGAGTGCCTAGTTGTAATTTATTGTAACCTTATGAATAAAGAACAATCTTCATTTGGACTTATTGGGCTTGCTGTGATGGGACAAAATCTCGCCCTAAATATTGCAGATCACGACTATCGTATCTCCGTTTTCAATCGGACTTACTCCAAAACTTTAGATTTTCTTGAACGGAACTCATATTCAAAAAATTTATTTGGTTTCGAAGCCCTTGAGGCCTTTGTTGCGTCGATTGCTAAACCTCGAAAAATTATTATCATGGTCCAAGCTGGCCAAGCTACAGATGCGGTCATTGATTCCCTTGTGCCTCTACTCGATGAGCAGGACATCATCATCGATGGCGGTAATGCAAAATGGACAGATACCATACGCAGGGAGAAGGAATTGAGCGATAAGAACATTTGTTTTGTAGGCTCAGGGGTATCTGGAGGTGAAGAAGGGGCTCGTTTTGGACCTTCCCTAATGGCCGGAGGATCGGTTTACGCATGGGAGCAAATTAAAGATGCATGGATGTCCATTTCAGCCAAAGTTGACCCAACATCAGGAAAACCGCTTGAAGGTGGATCGCCTGGACAACCCATAACTGGAGGCACTCCTTGTGCCGCTTACATCGGAGAAAATGGTGCCGGGCATTATGTTAAAATGGTTCATAATGGGATTGAATATGGTGATATGCAGATGATCTGTGAAGCTTATCACTTGATGCGAGACCTCCTCAAGATGAGTCCCGACGAAATTGGACTAACTTTCTCCAAATGGAACGAAGGCGAACTTGATTCGTTTCTCATGCATATTTCAGCAGATGCACTACAGCAAAAAGACCCCAATCAAAACGGTTATCTCGTCGACTATGTTTTAGACGCAGCCGGACAGAAAGGAACTGGCAAATGGACTTCAGTCAACGCTTTGGACATGGGTACACCTGCACCAACCGTTGCAGAAGCTGTTTTTGCCCGCTGTATGAGTGCAATCAAAGAAGAGCGTATCGATGCGAGTGAAATCCTGGCAGGTCCTGAGCAGAATTCTTCTCAAGAAATAGATAAAGAACAATTCCTGGAAGCAATTAGAGGAGCTTTATACTGCTCTAAAATATGTTCCTATGCACAAGGTTTTCAGTTAATGCAAGCCGCTGCAATTGAATACGACTGGTCATTAAACTTTGGAGAAATCGCTCAAATTTGGCGAGGTGGCTGTATTATTCGAGCCGCTTTTCTCCAAAAAATAACAGATGCTTACACTCTTAATCCAGCTTTAGCCAATTTACTACTTGATGATTACTTCAAGGACTCAATCAATAAATACCAAGCCAACTGGAGAGAAGTGGTATCAACGGGGGCACTAAACGGAATACCCACACCCACATTTTCTTCTGCTCTTTCTTATTACGACTCTTACAGAAGTAAGTTATTACCCCAAAATCTACTTCAAATCCAGAGGGATTACTTTGGGGCACACACTTATGAAAGAACGGATTCCTCAAGGGGTAACTTTTATCATGTAGATTGGCTGAACCCCGATCGCCCGGAAATTAAAGTTTAATATTATTCTTTGAGGATAGATAAAAGTTTTTAACTTTATTGTAGTCCGAGTTCCGGTCACCGGATACAAAGACAAAATCAAAATCCTCTGCTCGTAAAATTTCCTTTTGAGCATTTGCTAAACGAATCTCTATTTGTTCCTCAGACTCGCTCCCTCGGGCTTGAATACGTTGTCTTAAATCTTCCAAAGATTTTGGCTTAATGAAAATCGTTTTTACACGATCCTGAAGAGATCGGTTTTCATGACAGAACCGTTTCAAACTAGAGGCTCCGTTCACATCTATATTCAACAAGATATCTTGCCCATCGTTATTTGAATCAAGCAGAGTTTGCTTCAAAATTCCGTATTTATTGCCGTGAATAATTTCGTGTTCCAAAAAAGAATCATGGGCTAATCTTTTATTAAATTCTACCTCATCCAAAAAGTAATAATCCACCCCATCCGTTTCAGTTACCCTTGGCTTTCTGGTAGTAGCTGTAACCAACCTTTGAATCGAGCCAGCGAAATCAGCAATTAAACGATCACAAATCGTTGTTTTACCAACGGCTGCGGGTCCTGAAATTGCTAAAATCAAGCTCATTCAAAGCATTGATTAATAAGTGAATGATAAAAAAGTAATGATTAAGCCTAGAGTGAAAACTAACCCTCCAAGACATTTCATGCGAAAGATCTCTTTATAAAACCATCCAAGACAATCTCTCATCTTATACGGCCAAGCTCCAAAATAGAGGGCTGCAATAATTAAAAGATACATTGTAGAAACAAGCACCAGCCGAGAATAAGAAGTTTGTAAAAATGCTGAATCTAGTACCTCTCTGGCCCAAAGAAGAACCATCATGGACAAACCTCGTACAGCAAGAAAGTCAGGGGTAAAATAGAAGGATAAGAGAGCAGTAGCTAGAGCGATCCCTCCAATGAGTAATTTATAATCACCGAAATCAGCTTCGCTTAAAAAAGCAACATGCCTCCAAAGGAACCATGCAGTGGCAAAGCCGACAAATAAAAAGCTCAATTTTTTTGACCTTGGAAAATCAATGATTACTGAACGGATCGAAGCCTTCGGAATAATTAGAATAAATCCGAGCGTTGAAAGGAATAAACCCGAAATCAAACTTGTTTGAAAAAGTGACATGAATTTGGCTTAGATAACTAATTCACCCTGCAGGCTTGAGGGCGTTGCATTCGTTATCTTAATATATCTTAGATCACCTATCAGGCTGGCTTCTCCTAGAAAGTTTACTTTTCTAAAACAAGGGGTTCTCCCCATCAGTTGCCCCTCCCCTTTTCGTGCACGGCCTTCTATGAGAACCTCTACTTCTTTGCCAATTAATTTTAGATTGGAAGCAAGTGATTGACTCTCAAGCAGGTGGAGGAGTTCTTGATTTCTTCTTTCCAGTTCTTGAATGTCAATTTTACCATTAAATCCAACCGAAGGTGTGCCGGAACGGTCGCTGTATTTGAAGATAAACCCCATCTCGAAACCAGCTTGAACGAATGCTTCTTTGGTAAGTTCAAAGTCTTCCAAACTTTCGCCAGGAAATCCAACAATAACATCAGTGCTCAACCGCATGGTAGGAACTTTTGCACGTAAATCTCCCACAATTCTTAAAAACTTTTCAATTTTATAGGGGCGATTCATAGCTTTCAGTATCCGATTGGATCCACTTTGCATCGGCAGGTGTGCATACGACCCCAACTTGGGTAGTCTTTCAAATGCATCAATTAAATCACTACCGAAAGCAATAGGGTGAGGAGAGGTGAAGCGGATTCTATCAATTCCATCAATCATATGAATCCTTTCCAAAAGCTGAACAAAAGGGGTGGTACCATTTATTCGGGGGAACTCACCACGCCCATAGGCATTAACAATTTGTCCAAGAAGGGTCACTTCCTTGACACCTGTTTCTACCAACCCGCTAATTTCATCAACGATCTCCCCCATCGGCCTGTATCTTTCAGTGCCTCTGGTTTTAGGAACTATGCAAAAGCTACAATTCATGTTACAACCCTGCATAATAGATACAAACGCACTCGGCCCATTTTTCTTACTTACATGATGCCTAATCTCATTCTGCGAACCATGCTCAGCTCCAAGTTCAATGACTCTATTCTTTGTGTTCGTTTGATCTAATAATTCGGATATTCGATGAAATTTCTGCGTCCCAACCACCAAATCTAAACCAGGTAACTCTTTGAATAAGGAATCACCACGATTTTGGGCCATACAGCCGATGATTCCTAAAGTTGGTTTCGAACTGGATGAACGATTCAGTATCCTAGATGCTTTACCTATCGCTTTTTGTTCTGCTTTTTCTCTAACTGAACAGGTATTTAACAAAATTACATCAGCAGACTCTTCATTGTCGGTAATTTCATGCCCACTTTCTAATAACT
>JAYPAW010000079.1:0-4367 GCA_038123915.1 Opitutales bacterium | reverse complement strand
ACCCAAGTGATGGATTTCTCTTCCTTGCATTATTTTGAGCAGACCCAGTCTGCACTTACCAATATGTGGGAAGTTTACTCTGGGCTGATTAAGAGTTTAGCCTTCGGTTTAATTATCGGTCTTGTTGGATGTTACAAGGGCATGTTCACTGGCAATAATTCCACCTCCTTGGGTAAGTCTGTTACTTCATCGGTTGTGGTATCTATCACCTTAATCGTGATCTGTGACGCTTGCTTCGAAATCTTTTTCAGTTTTATGGGCTATCGATGAGTTTAGAGCCTGAAAGAAACTGGATTCTTAAAGCTGACAGCCTTTTGCTGAAGTATGGTCGAAATATTGTCCTTAAGGATGTTTCATTTGAGCTAACCCAGGGCGAATGCTTGACCATTATGGGCTCAAGTGGATGCGGTAAGAGCACCCTGCTTAAATCTATGGTTGGTCTTCTTCGGCCATCCAGAGGGAATATTGAATTCAGGAATGGTTTTCTTTGGGGGAAGTCGGATTTGCCGAACCAGGAGGCTGTGGCCAATTTTGGGGTTCTGTTTCAGGGAAGTGCCCTTTGGGGCTCGATGAATCTATTGGAAAACATCTCGCTGCCCTTACAGACATTTTCGGAACTTAAAACAGCTGAAATTGATGAGATTGCTGCCTACAAACTTAGCTTGGTGGGGCTTGCAGGTTGCGAACATCTTTATCCATCCCAGTTAAGTGGTGGCATGCAAAAGAGAGCTGGCTTGGCTCGGGCATTATCGATGGATCCACAGATCCTTTTTTTGGATGAGCCATCTGCTGGTTTAGACCCAATTAATTCCAGGCAGTTGGACGAACTGATTCTTGAACTCAAACAGTCCCTGGGTATTTCCTTTGTTGTGGTGACGCACGAACTAGAGAGCATTTTCACAATTTCCGATGACTCAATTTTTTTAAGCCCCTCCCAAAAAACAATTATTGAGCATGGGTCTCCATCGGTTCTGAAGTCATCCTCTTCCAATTCTGAGGTGATTAGGTTTTTATCCCGTTCCTCCGCCATGAATCAAAATACCTAGGGGTGTGTTCTTGGGTTGCTGTTTAATGAAACTTGAAGATAAAATCATCATTAAATGAAAAATGTGGCTAATAGTACTTTGGTCGGTGCCTTCACCCTTGGAGGTGCTTTGATTTTTCTTGGATTTCTTTTTTTTACCGGCGGCCTTGCCAGTTGGAGGGAAGGTAATGAAAGATTTGTCTTGGTCTTTAATGAAAATGTTTTTGGTTTAAATGAAGGCGGTAAGGTTACTTTAAACGGTGTTAAAATTGGCCGGGTTGAACGTTTCTTTATCGGGGATGCGATTGAGGAGGGACCCGTTCCTGTATTGATAGAAATTAACCGAAAATTGGTGGATCGGCATAAAGTTTCGGTTGGAAATGAAATCTTCAATGAGGATGGCTCATTTAAGAAAGATGTCTTGCCTTATTTGGTTGGGCAACTTGTCCAGGAAAGCTTCGTAACCGGCATCCTGTATGTGAATCTTTCCACAGATTTCGAGGATGCAGATAGCAATGAAACTTTACAGGAATTATATGGCTATCCAGTGCTCCATAGCAAGGGATCTATTTTCGCTGAACTCAGTGAAAGTATTAATCTCGAGAAGTTGAGCAAACAGGTTAGCGAGTTCCTTGAGTCAGCCACCGCACAGCTTAATGATTTGCATACCGCAGAGATTAGGGAATCATTTATGGTCTTATCTGAGAGTGCCCGAAATTTTCTTGATTCCACTTCTGCCCAACTCGTTCCGCTTTCGAAAGACTTGGGGCAGACTTCCGTAAAGATTAGGGAAAGTTTTCAAAAACTTGATTTGGTAAACCAAAGGTTACAGGAAGCCTTGGCCCCAGATTCAGATCTTCGGTTTGGTGCGGTCAACGCACTGCATGACTTGTCTGAAATGTCAAAGTCTTTGAAAAACTTATCAGATCTTTTGGAGCGAAACCCACAGGCTCTGATTCGGGGAAAGGTAAATCATGAGAAATAATTTAAAGACAGTTCATTTTTTCGCTCTTTTTGTGATCTTCCTTGGACATGGTTGTATCATCCCTGAGTCGAACCATGTTGCACCAGATTTTTATCTTCTTTCGGATCTTGCTTTGCCTGCTGAGCAAACCCCTCATGATACCGAACTCACATTTTATCTTAGGGAGATTGAATTACCCAGATATCTGAAAGAACCTAGGATGGTGATTCGTCCAAGCGAACATACGATCCAATTTCGTGAAAGCGAAAGATGGGGAGAACCTTTGGAGGATGGAATTTCTCGTGCAGTTTCTCTTAATATCCAAAATCAGGTCAGTAAATCTCAGTTCTCTATTTTCCCCAATCGTAGAAAAGAAGGCTTGGATTGGGATCTTTCCATTTCCTTCTCGAGTTTTGAGCTCATTGGTCAAGAAGTTGTTGTGGTTGCCAAGTGGGAAGCAAAAAAGAAAGGAGCAGAATTAATAACCGGTTCTTTTGTCCAAAAAACTGAAATCAACCAGTCTGATTCGGTTGATCAAGAGATTACTGCCCTGAATCATGCGTTGTTTGAGTTATCTTCTGAACTTATAAAAACGCTCCCTAATGAGTAGGGTTTCAAAATGTGGACAATTATCGTCAGTCTTCTGCTTTTTATTTTGGTCCTTTTTATCATTCTTAGGCTGAAAGCATACTTCAGGCAGTCCTATCAAGTTCGCCTCAATGAAGAGATTGAAGCTGATTTGGCTGAGGAGTTCCCACACCTGACGAATTTGGATACTTTACAAGAAGAAGATTTTCTTGATTGGGCAGAAGGGTTGCAACAAGACGAAGGAGATGCCAAAAAGGAAAACTTTGCCTGATTTACCTTGGATTAAAATTTTGATAAGCGTGAAAAAGACTCCATTAACTCTTTTATTTGTCCTCCTTTTTGTATTTCAATCTTTGATTTTTGCAGATTGGCCAAGTTGGCGTGGTCCCTCCTACAATGGGGCAGCTCAGGGGCAATTTACTTATCCCTCTACATTCAACCCGGAAAACGGGGTTAAGTGGGTTGCCGATTTAGCCGGATCATCTGCCTCGACCCCAATTATTCTCGGCGACAAAGTTTTTTTGTCGGGTACTTATCTTCCTGAAGAGAAGGATGGAGTTCCTCAACTGCTTGCCATGTGTTTAGACAGGAAAACTGGTAAGTTTTTATGGTCGCACAAAGCAGGCACTGGCTACCAACCGGGTAAGCTGGATGGCACTCCTGTACAATTGGATTCCCGATCGAATTATTCCAGTCCTTCCCCGGTCGCTACCGATGAACTTGTGGTTTTTTTCTACGGGAACGGGGACTTGGTTAGTTATAAGCATGATGGGGATCTTTTATGGATTCGAAATATTCAAAAAGATTATGGAGATTTTTGTTTCCAGTGGACCTTTTCCGCCAGCCCCACCATTCATCAAGGAAGGCTCTACCTTCCAGTTTTGCAGCGCGATGAGCAGGTTCACGGGCGAGGTAAATTAAATGCAGACTCTTACCTTCTTTGCATTGAACTGACTTCTGGAGATACCTTGTGGAAGCATGTCAGAGAAACTTCTTCCCGCAAAGAATCGAGGGAGGCTTTTTCAACGATTATCCCATCCGGGAGACAGCTTTTGGTTGCTGGTGGTGATTTCCTGACGGCTCATGACCCAAAGGACGGAAAAGAGTTGTGGCGCTGGGGAACTTGGAACCCAGGCCATAAGCAGGAGTGGTGGAGGCTTGTTCCTTCACCTGTAGCGGGTGCGGGCAGAGTATTGGTATGTGCCCCTAAAAATGCACCTGTCTATGCGGTAGCGCTACCATCCAAAGGTGTGCCGGTTGAACTGGCCTGGGATACAGCGGGAGAGAAAAGCATTACTTCCGATGTGCCCACACCACTCTTTTTCGAGGACCACTTTTATATTTTAAGTGATCTAAGGAAAAACTTAACCAAGGTGTCCCCTGTTGATGGATCTGTGATTTGGAAGACTGATTTGCCTGGTAAATATAAGTGGAGAAGTTCACCCACTGGTGCAGATGGTAAAATCTTTATCATGAACCATAACGCTGAAGTTTTGGTTTTATCATCCCTGAACGGTAATATCCTAAATTCTGCAAAAATGGGTGGGGATTACGATGATCTCACCCGTTCATCGATCGCCTTATCCGAAGGGCAGGTGTACATTCGTACGAATAAAAAATTGTATTGCATCGAATGAAGATAGACTGCAATGTGAATAACTCTATTTCCCATCCACCACACCCGCGCCGGGCGGTTCCCGCCAATCTACCGCCCGGCGCTTTCTTTTTTTTCAAGGGTGCAGTTAAGTGGTTTTCCTACGCTATTTTTACCACTTCTTTATGCTTATCTTC
>JAYPAW010000078.1:0-4437 GCA_038123915.1 Opitutales bacterium | reverse complement strand
TTGTCAAAAAGGTCTCATTTATTGTCTGGGCTCGCAAAGAGATAATTTTCCCAGAGTAGATTGAGGTTGCGGAATTAAGGTTTGGTTTTGCATTCTTTGTAAACCGTTACGCCCTTTATTATGACTGATTCAATCGTTTCAAATACTTTAAGAAAAAACCGTCTCAAGATTCTGCTGGTTTCAGGCGGAATCTTGTTGGTTCCCGCTTTCTTTGCCTGGCTGGTAAATGTGGAGACTGGTATGCGTACTTTGTTTCCTGAGTGGAAGCTATTTGAGTCCGTATTACCAGGGTTTATTTACGACTCGTTTCTCATTTTTGCGGATGATCTGAGCACAATCAGTACTCTTATCCCTTTGCTCCTACTGATCTATCCGCTGTGGATGGGTTGGAAGATTTTAAAACTTAAGGCGGAACAGGAGACGGACCTTTCCAAGTTGGAGCATGATCCTTATCCGGATAACTTTCCCTTCTTTCTAGTGATGCTTGGATTGGCAGGTACGCTCTATGGCTTGCTGATCGGTCTGGATGTGAGTGGGGTGAAATCGATCGGGGATGGTGCGGACTCCCCAGACCGTATTAAAAATGCACTGGATCAATTACTCGGTGGAACATCCACTGCGTTGCTTAGTTCTTTGGTTGGCTTATTGGGAGCTTTCTTGGCAGCTAAACCAATGACCGCTCTTTTCCATTGGGCCGCCTGTCTGCCCAAGGTGGAAAGTGCCGGTCTTGGAGAGACGCTGGAAGGATTGATCGAAGACATGAAGAGCCTGAGCGATTCGAGCCGTGAATTTTCGGAGAGGTTAAATTCCACTAATGTGCAGGAAGTCTCCACGACATTGTCTGAGATCCGAACAGAGATGACTGGATTGCGACAGGAATTAAGTTATACAAACCAAATCATTCAGGGGTTGGGTGAGGCTCAAAAAGCTGGCCAGAATATGTTGAGTTATCTTGGCCAATTGGGACGTTTGGAAAATTTGGAAAGCTTACTTGAACGGATGGGGAATGCTTATCTGAGTGCAAGCCAGTCGAACGATCGTGCATTGCAGTCGCTTCAGTCTATGGGAAGCAGGCAGGCTGAGGATTCGATGAAGATGGAAGAAGCTCTCCGCAGCATTGCTTCCACATTATCGGATGTGGAAACTGCTGGTCGGGATAGTGCTGAGCAGATGCGGGAAGTGGTGTCGCAACTCAATGAGGCCAATGAAAGTTTGCGGATGGGCAGAGAGCGGGCAGAAGTCCAGAGGCAGGATACGATTAAACTCCTGGAGGGAGTTCGCCAGGATAGAAATGCAGATAGAAAGGCCTTAAGGAATGCCTTTGGGCAATTCGTACAGTCCGATGATAAACCTGCCGAAGATCAATCTCAATGAGTGGTAGGGCAAGGGGTTCCGCCAACCTGCAGGGGTTGGATGATTTGATCCGGGGGAAAAAGAAAAACTCCCTCTCCCTTAGCCCAAACGATGCCCTCGTGCAGATTGCACTGCCTTTGGTTCTGATCCTGGCAATCATTACCCGCTTGATGGTGATCGAGTATACGGAGGCGATGCGAAACAAGGGCCCGCGGGTGTTGGAAATGTGGAAACAGCAGATCATTCTGAGGATGGATACTGTAATGAATGACTGGGAAAAGCAGGCAGAGCTTGGTGCATTTCCAGACTTTAGCCGTGTACAGTGGAAAGGTGCTTTTCCAACTGATGAGCGATTTAAGGCTCTTTGTGCGAGGGCACAGGAGATGGATGACCGAAAAATTTTTGAGGATAATATTTATAACCAGGCACTGGCTTATGCTCCGCCGGTTGAGGATGAGGAAGGTGCATCCTTTTTTGTTCCTATGTACGATCCTGGGGCCAAGTATCAGCCTGAAAAAGCGGATGAAATACCCGAGGAATTTGTGATCAATGAGGAGCGGAGAGCGTATGCGATGCGCCACATTGCGGACCGGGTATCGAAGTGGAAGGAGCAGGCGGAGGGATTGCAATGGGCTGCGGTGGCTCAGTGTGCGGATAAGATGCCATTGAATGCTGCGGGTGAATCCCCGGATAAGTTATCTACGCAGCTGACCCGGGTGGCCAGTGAGATGAGTAAACGGGGTTATCCTCTTATGAATAGTGTGGTCGAAGAGTATGGGAAGTTGGAGGAATGAAGATTCTGTTATCTAGGTTAGCCATCTGTTTGGTTGTTATCGGAACGATAAATTTTTCCTGGGGTGCAGACCCTAAGGCGGAGGCAAAACGGATGCTCACACTGCGGGCGGCTGCTGAAAAAGCACGAACTTATCTACAGGAATCTGCAGAGGTGAATGAAAAACAAAATGATGCGGTTAGTACGATGCTTTCCAAGGAAATGCTCAAGCATGTAGAAAAATTTCGCAGTAAAAAAGATGGGCAAGGTCCAGGTAAGGATGTGTTGGCGGGTTGGAAGTTAAAGGAGTTGGAGAAGTCGGTGGACGGTGCGTGGGAGTGGGCGAAGGAACAAAGTCCGCTGCCAGTTAATCGGGTTGATGTGATTAAACGGGCGACTAAAAACTGGGCGAAGGATGCAAAGGCAAAGGTGGGCCAGTTTGCTGAGAAAAGTATGAGTGCTGTCTATGAAAAAGCACGTCGCTTGGCTGCGGATGAACAACTGAGAAGTCTGAAGCAAAAGCTCAATTATCCTGGCAAGGATGATTTGAATAAGCGTATATCCGACCTGATTGGGGGAAATAAAAATAAGTGGTCTCCCTTGAATTCCACAGATTTTGAAAAGTTGGATGGTTGGTTAAAAACAGTAGTCGGGAATGCCGGGCCGGTGTTTGAGGAATTAAACCAGGAGGTCGCAAAGATGTCGTCCAATTTACGGCTGGAGGTGGCCAGTCAGTACCAGGCTCAATACAAAAGCATACAGCAAATGGTGGAGAAAAATGGATTCCCCAAGGAATTAATCACCAAAGAGCAACTGAAGGCTCATGCACTTAATTTACTGAAAAAAAATACGCCGGAAAACCTGGCAGCGAAACCACCAAAGTATGGGGTGTTTTCGGCGATGGAAAACCTGATCGAAAATGCTGCTGCTCATTGGGAGGCCAAGCGTATGGAAATATTTGCCAAAGCAAGGACAGATTGGTTGCCCACGGCAGAACAGTTGGAGCAATCCATTCGCGGAGATTTGGCTAGACATGCACCTCAGAAGGATAGCCTGAAAGTATTAACTGAAAAATTTCTACCTTCAGCGAATGAAAAACTGGCTTCTTTGTATGGAGGCAAACAATGGGCCAGTTATTTTAAAGAAGCTCTTGATAAGCAGGAGGTATTAAAGAAAAATGCAACTGACCTCTTTCGCCGGGCTTTAAGCGAAAGGATTAAGCCCATTCGTGAGAAGATCGCAGGGGAACAGTTTGCTGAACATTTTTCTGTGCTTAAGGAAAAGGTTTTCCCGGAGGAATCCATAGTTGTGCATTTTTTTGAGAAGGGTAAAAAGAGTGCGACCGACTTTAATGAGCTCGCAGATGGGCTTAATTTTCCAGTATCTGTGCGTCACTCAATTATTGAGGAGACAAGAATGCTGGCGGGAGATCAGGCGAACCGTGCATTGGTACCGGCATTGAACTCAATGCATCAGCAGATTGGCTTGGTTCGTGAGGTGGAGAAGAAGAAAATAGACCAGTTGAAAGTGGAGGTTGAGCAAGGACGTCCATTCTCTGAAATCCTCAAGGAATGGGAAAGAGAGTGGGAGAGTCTCTGGAACGGAGCAAAGCCAAAAGTCTTGGATAGGTGGCGATCGAAATTTAAATACACGGAAAAGGAACTCAGTAAAGCGGTCCGGCAATTGTATGAAGGGATGCAGAATAGCCCGCAGAGCACTCCAAATGATACAGTTGCGGTGAATGAAAATGAACTTGGCGAAGAACAGGAGGATACTCCCAATGAATCTGTTCCGGTCGAAAATGAACAGCCTGAGAAGGAGGAAAATAACCAAAAATCAGAGCAGGAATCTCTTCAGGGTATGTGTGAAGAGTTGAAATTGTATATTGGCTTGGCTGATGGGGTGTTTGCATTTTCTGATAGTGCGGATGGACAGTGCAGGATGTTGTTTGGCACACCCGATGGAGTGGGTGCGTTCTCCGTGAAATTTGATCCGCAACAGGTTGAAGCGGCCGCCAATCAAATATCTGAAAGTTTAAAGAAGCCACTCGGGTTGGTACTGGATGGCAATGCACGGATGGGTGTGAACCGGATCCTGCAACTCTTTAGAGGGGAAGACCAAGGCTCAGAAATAAAAATGCTTTTCAAGGTATCCACTCCTGCAGTCCGGCACCAAATGAGCATACTGGTACGGCAACAGGTGGAAAAGGCGATCGAGGAGTGGGCCAAAAAGTCTGGACGAAAAGCTCCCGATCTTATCTGGCAGGACGATGTGGAACTCTAAGGATTTTTGAGTCGGTTTCTTACTTTTGA
>JAYPAW010000077.1:0-4541 GCA_038123915.1 Opitutales bacterium | reverse complement strand
TCAATTAGAGTTTTGGCCCGGCGAATTGCCTTGGCGGTGGATAGGGTTGGATTGCTCGGTATGTAGGGAAAAATATTTCTCCGGTTCATCCGGGCAAGCACGCCGGAATTCTTGAGAATGCGTAGGCAATCTTTCCTGAGTTCACAGAGAATTACATGACAGTCTTTCTCTTTGAGATATTCCAGCAATTCCTCGAGGGCTAAAACAGAGGTGGCATCCATGTGGTGAGCATTGAGCATTTTTAAGACGAGCACTTTTTGGTTTGGGTCTTCACCCACTCTTCTAATCTGTTCGTAAAATAAATCTGCTGCCGCAAAAAAGAGTTCTCCTTCAACATGGACAATAAAAACCTCTGGTTGAGCTCGTTTGGTATGAACGGACGCCTCGGCTAAGGTCCCTTCTTCCGTATATCCATATTCGACCAGTTGGGGGTGGGCCACCTTTCTCAAAAATAACAAAATGGATGTGATAACCCCGGCGAAGATTGCCAGTTGTAGGGAGAACACAAGACCAACCAATAAGGTAACTGCAAATGCAAACCCATCGGACCGGGTTGCAAAGGTTACGGTTTGAATTTGCCTGATTTTTACCAGGGATAAGCCAATGAAAATAACCAAAGTGGCGAGGGCACAAATCGGTACGAACT
This sequence comes from Opitutales bacterium, assembly GCA_038123915.1. GTDB lineage: Bacteria > Verrucomicrobiota > Verrucomicrobiia > Opitutales > Seribacteraceae > Chordibacter. Next base: position 3,895 of record JAYPAW010000077.1, on the reverse strand, counting down.
GAACCAAGTCGCTCAGAAGAAATACCCCAAGAAAGATGATGACCCCTGTAACAAGGTTGGCTAAATTTGATTTTGCTCCACTGGCAACACTCAAGGTGGAGCGAGTCAAAGAGCCCGACGCAGGCATCCCTGAAAAGAAGGCACATCCAAGGTTTCCCATTCCTATGGAGAAGGTTTCCTGATTGGCATCAATACGGCCACCTGCCCGGGCCGATAGGGATTTACCAATGGAGAGACCTTCCAGTAGGCAAAGCATACAAACCGCAAGGGCAGTGGAAAGAATAAGGGAGCCATGCTCTTGGATAAGCCCAAGGCTGGGGATCATAAACAAGTTTTTGCTAAGCGAAAAGCCTTCGAGGCAAACCACAGATAGCCCAAGGCTCTCCATCGAATAACCACAAAGAGATGCTAAAATCAGGGCACCTGCCACACTGGGCAAAGCGGGGGCATAAAACTTGAGCAGAAAATATGCAAAAGCGGTGATCAAACTAAGGATCAGTGCAGGAAAGGAAATTATGTCCAGATGAGTGCCGAGAAAGTAAATAATGCCAATAAAAGTAGAAGGAGGGGCATCTTCAGAGCTGGAAATTCCTAAAACGTGTCTGCCTTGGTTTGCGATGATAAGGCATGCGGCTGCGGTTATGTAACCGGTAATGACCGTTCGGGAAACGAATTGAACGATAAAAGATATCCGAAACAAACTCGCTAAAATAAGTAAAAAAGCAGAAGTGATCAGGATGACCGGAAGAAGAAGGAGGGCCGAGGAGGAGGCGAGGCCGTTTTGCCCGATAAGCCCGACTCCCGCAAATGCACCAAATAGGAGAACAGCGGTGGCATTGGTGGGCCCCAGGGTAATGAATTTTCCACCACCGAAAATACCCCCCATAAGAGCAGCGATGGCCGAGCCTAAGAGCCCATAGTGGATGGGCAGACCCGCAACCAAGGCATAGGCCATACCCTGAGGGATGGCGAGTAAGGCAACATTGAGCCCAGCACTCAAGTCCCCGCTACTTGCATTTTTAAAAAGCGAAGCTCTTAGGCCAGGTGCTTTGGGGAAAAATAAATTTTTACCCAGCTTTAAAATACCCTGATTCATCCAAATAAGAAGTGAGACTTACTCGGTAACTCGGTATAGGGAGAAGGAAGACTTGCAGGACATCCACCGTAGGGTTGCGTCTTCATATTGAGCTTTCGCTTCCGATACAAGTTCTTGCATTTTGGAGAATCTATTCATCTGAATGTTTTTGGATTTTACTAATCGTTCTGTAGAAAGGTGATCAAAAGCGCTTTGCTGCAGGCTTTTCTTTCTTTCCAACAAATGGGCGACACTTTGCTTGATTTCTTCGATTGCAGAGATGACTTCCTTTTCCAGTTCTTTGCTATTGATCAGAATATTTTCTTCGACCTGGTTACGGGTAAATTCATTGAGGGATTTATCGGATCGCATTGATTTTAGCTGAGCCAGAATATCTGCAACCTGGGCAACTTGTCCATAATCCCGAACAGGAGGGATATGAAGATATTCAGTGGGATTCTGTCCATTTTTATGGATTTGATCGATTTTGAGTAAATGTTGTTTTACCTCAGTAATTTCTTGATCCACTTGCATGATTTCGGAACGGATGGCCATAACTTCGACACTCTCTTCAGGGGAATCTCCCAATTCTTCCTGAATGGTAACTTTTAGATCATCCAGTTGTTTTTCATACTCTTTTACGACCTTTAGTTTTTTCACTAAGCTATTGGGCAGGGGAGACTCAGTGCTTTCACTCGTAACCAACCGATTATAATTTCGAACGATGAGCTCAGAAAGCAAGTTAGCCGCACGGGAGGAGTGCCCCTTGCAGATAACATGAAGAGACTTTTTTGATTTTGGTCGAACCAGGATTAAAGAAGATAGAACTTCTAATTTATTTTCAGAAAAAATTTCGTTGGTGAAGGGCCCCAAAATCATCTCAAAAGCCACCGGGCTTTTCTCCAACTCATTAAGTATTGTGCTCAATAGAAGATTGGATTCCAGTGCCTCTTGGTGAAATGAAATGGCGTAATCCTCATCGATCGCTGAATCGAGGGTCAGTAGAGCCTCAGCCCAGGAAGAAGAAAAATTATGGTCAGAATCTGTGCCCTTTTTTTCCTGACCTGGTTCAGAAACCTCAGTAAGAGTAATTAGAGAAGTTTCCGCAGTCTTATTGATTTCATCCACAAAGGAAGCATAGAGAAATACTGCAATGCTTAAAACAATCAGAGCGATACAGTGCCAAGTCTGCATGATTTGGATCAAAGATTAGATTTTGGTTCTTGGCAACTAAAGGGTTCATAGAAAATGTATCCTTGTTGACTTACAGAAGAAACCTTCTTCGAATGTAAATGTGAGTGACAACTCAGTATCTTTCGAATTTTCCCAAAAGCTCGTGGGAATCCAGAGAAACCTCTATGCTTTTATCCTCAGTCTTCTTCCCAATCGAAGTGATGCCGAGGATGTTTTGCAGGAGACCAATCTAATCCTTTGCCAAAAATCCAAAGAATATGATCCTGCTGGGAATTTTCGATCGTGGGCTTTCCATATCGCACGGTTTCAGGTTCTTGCTCACCTAACCAAGAAGAGAAGAAGCAAAATCCATTTCAGTAACGAACTCGTCGAAACTCTGGCCAGCGAAGAATTTGATGCCAAAAAACATCATATCACACAGCGTGCCTTGCAAATCTGCTATGATTTATTACCCGAACACATGAGAGAAATTTCCCGAATGCGATTTAAGGAAGATTTATCAATGAAAGATATTTGCAAGGCGTTGAACCGCCCGATCGGTGCCATTTCGGGTACTCTTTTTCGAATAAGGCAAAACCTGATGCAATGCGTGAGGGAAAAAATTCCCAAGCTGGAAGCAGACACCGAATTTTAAAAATTTTCAAAAAACTGGTATCATTTTGTGAATAAGTGCTAATCCATTGTAGTTAGCATGAATAAATCAGATCCAAACGAAGAGCTTACCCGTTTAATTTCCAACTTACTGGATGGGTCCATTTCATTGGAGGAACACAGTAAGCTTTCGGGCATGCTCGAAGATTCCTCCCATAACAGGCAAATATACCTGGATTACATTCGGATGGAATCGTTGCTTCATTGGGAATCAACCAATTCTCAAGATGTCGAAAGTAAACACTCCCTTTCAAAACCGCGGTCTCTTCTCTATTTTCCTCTTTGGCCGGGGGCAATCGCGGCCATGCTTCTGGCTTTTTTCGGGGTTCTTTGGTTTGCAGATGATGTAAATCATTCATCGGTTGCTTCATTCGAAAAAAATATTCAACCGAACGCACTTTCAATGAAAGCCCCGTCGGAAGTTTTCATGGATGGGAACTCTCAAAAAACTCTATCCGAAAAGCCAACTGTTGAAACCAGAGAATATATCAATGTTGCCATTGCCAGTCTGAACGGGAAAGACCTTCCAGCCAATGAAGGCTTAATCGAATATTTTGACCAAATTAAAAGGTGGAATCGTTTGCCAGCACTCTTAATGCCGACCGAAAAAGGAATCTTACCTGCCTCGGGCACGAGCATGATTGGTTTGGGAAAAATGGCCGTGGATGTGGATTCCCAAAAGGCCGAGCTTGAAGAAACCGTACAAGTATTGGATGTCCGGAACCTGATCAATAAAACTGCAGGAGAAAAGGCAAAAATCTTCGCCGCTCTTAAGGTGAACCAGAGCTTCGGAAATTCTCATGAAGGAGCCGAGTTTGGTATTACCCTCAAAGCAATCCGAGCGAATGCAAACCAAGCACAAGAAGAACTTACCCTTACTCAAAGTAAAGTACCTGCTGACTTAGACCCAAGCACCTGGGATGAATTGAGTTCAGAAATGGAACTACCCAATGACACCCAGTTTGTTGTGGTTTC
>JAYPAW010000076.1:0-4650 GCA_038123915.1 Opitutales bacterium | reverse complement strand
GAAATCGGGTGTGCCGCAAGGTACCGCGGGTTCGAATCCCGCCCTCTCCGCCATGCCATCAACTGAGATTTTCTTAGGTTGAGTAAAAAGCGTTAATCTTATCAGCAACATCCCGGAATGAAATATCTGCTGAATAGACCGTTTTAAATTCCTCAATGGCTTCTTCAGTTTTCCCCATGGATTCGTAGCAACAGCCTAATTGATAAACTGCATCTTTTTTACGATCGTCCATAATTTGAATCTCGTTTTTCAAGAGCTTAAATTGCTCAATGGCTAAATCAAAAAATTTCTTACTTAGGTAAGCCATGCCAAGGTAGAGGATGGCATCCAGGCGAACCTTCGCATTTCTTTGAGCTAATTGAAAGTGAGGCAGGCAGGTGTCAAATTCGCCAGCTTCAAAAAGAATACAGCCCAGTTCGTAGCGGTAACCATATTCATTCGGATATCGTTGAACCAAAGATTGTAACTGATTGCGTTGAAAATTCTTCTTGGCAGCAACCGCATCCGAGTAACCTTTCTGGGTGTCCGGGTTCTGAGGATCTGCTGATAAGGCTTTTTCCCACTGCTCGATGATGCCGTCGTAATATTCCAGAGTGAGCTGCCTCTCCTTTTCTTCCAAGGATATATCTCCTTTGCCCGCATCAAGCTTTCTGGCTTGTTGAATCCAGGCAATCGCATTTTGCAAATCTCCATACCTTTGGTAGTAGTCACATAATTGACGATAATGGTTTAAATTTTCAGGCTCTGCTTGAACTTTATCATAGGTTTGTCGAATTAATGCTTCCAGTCCCTTAGAGTCGTTCACTGCTTTGGCAGACTGTTCGAGGGCTTCCGCCTCTTCTTTATCCTTAAGCTGCTCCCGAAAGTTGGTCGATCCTTCCCACTTGCCCTTTGTCATGGCTACAGCTACGGATGCACGCTTCATCATGTCTTCGGCATCTCCATCAGAAGGATTGATTTCAAGGATTGCGTTGCCTGTTTGTATGGCGAGATCCGACTCTCCCGCATCCAGGTATGCGTTGGCTAGTTTTTTTAAATTTTGAAGATTTTTGGGCTCAATCAGACGAATCGTTTCGAAAGCAAAAACGACTGTCCCATACATTTCCAAGGATGAAGCTGCATCTGCCAGCATTTGATGGGCTGCAGAATTTAGGGGGTTTTTAGCAATTAATTCTTCCGCAGACGCTATCACTGCTTCCGGGTTTTGGTTTGAGCGTGATTTAAAGAGGAAGGGTGCATTGGTAATTTTACCCAAGAGAGAGCTGATCCCTTTGGTGTTTGACTTTGCAATTTTGAGCTGTTGTTGCCTGAGGCGTTTCCTGAGCTCGAGGCACCCTGGAGATTGTTTCAGGATAGAGGAATAAATTTCCAAGGAATAATTAACATCTTTGGATAAAGCACGATCTGCTCCTTCAAGTTGTTTGATTTGACGAGGGTCTAAATCTGAAATGGAGATTTCTTGAATCATTGGAGTAAAGGGGCAAATTTTATGGATTTATTGAATCGATATTGAGGCTGTTTACAACGATTTTTGAAGTACGAGCTGAATCCTATTAAAACTTTCGTTGATTAAATCCTCGGATACTCCTTCCACTAAAAGTCTAATTTTAGGCTCCGTTCCGGAATATCTTAGCAGGATACGACCTTGCTTACCTAAAATCTTTTCTTCACCCTCAACACATTGGGTGATTTCAGGTACATCTTGAATGGGTATTTTTTGTGAAACAGGGAAGGACTCGGATCGAAGCGGCCACAATTTAATTTCATCACTAAGAGAACTCAGGTCCTGGGATTGGTTTTGGATAGCTAAAAGAACAGAGAGCGCAGCAAAGAGACCATCTCCGGTGGGTAGGTAATCTGTGTTGATGATGTGACCGGAAGATTCACCACCCCAATTGCACTTGGACTCAAGCATTTTTAGGAAAACATTCCGGTCGCCTACATCAGAACGCTCCAAATTTATACCGTTTGTTTTGAGTGAGTCGGAAAGCCCGCTGTTGCTGTGAACGGTTGTTACGAATGTCGATGAACTAAGTGATTTCGACCGGTGAGCATGTAAGGCGAGTAACCCTAGAACTTGATCTCCATCCACGATTTGGCCCGTTGGGTTAATGAACCGGACTCGGTCTCCATCACCATCATGAGCGATGCCTAAATCTGCATTATTTTCTAAAACCAAGTCTCTCAAATCCTCTAAATGTTCAGACCCACAATTTTCATTTATAATTCCGCCACCCTGATGGATCGCAAAAACTGTGGCACCTAATTCTTCCAGTAAGGCTTTAGAGGTTAGGCAGGTAGCCCCATTTGCAGAGTCCAAAGCGATTCGCATACCTGAAAGATTGAGCCCGCGAAAATTGTTTTTTAGGTTTTGTAAATACTCCTGCAGTACAGGCAGTGTTTCAGCCCCTGAGTGTGCTTGAGAAATGGAGGAATACCTATCAATCGTTTGCTCAATCTCCTCTTCCTGGGCTTTGCTTAGTTTTGTCCCATTTCCGGAAAAGCACTTAATCCCGTTATCCGAATATGGGTTGTGGGATGCAGTGATCATGACCCCAAAATGAAATGCATTTTGGATCACACCAAAAGCCAGTGCCGGTGTTGGGATAATTCCAAAATCTGTAACGATCGCTCCCCCAGCTTGCAGTCCCCTGATTAGCGATTCCTTGAGGGTAGGGCTGGAAGGTCTGGTATCAGAGCCCACCGCCACCACTGGATTGGTGGAGCCAGTTTGAATTAAAAAATGGCTAATCGCCCAACCTACTTTCTGAGCAAAATTCTCATTCATAACCTGTGAGCCGTAGGTCCCACGAATTCCATCTGTGCCAAAATATTTTGTCATTTGGAAAAAAAGGTTTCTGCTTTTTTCAGCCAATGCATCACCTTACCTGAATCGATCAATTCTTTAGCCTGGAGCATTCCCTGCTCGATGGATGGTACCTTCCCTGAAATCCACAAGGCCGAGGAAATATTAATGAGAACGGTGGAAAGGAGACCAGGCGGGGCATTCCCCTCCAGCAGATTTCTGAATATAGAAAGGTTTTCTGTCAGGTCCCCGCCGCGTAAATGATCGAAAGGATATATTTCCTCGCCCCAATGATCAGGCGTTAGAGATTGGATCTCTGATCTTGCCGCACCATAGCTCTGTACAAGGTTAGGACCACATGAGGTCAACTCATCAATGCGTGCATTTGAGCCTTCATTAATTTTGCCGTTTACTATCCAGCCCGCTTTACCCCCGTTATGAGTAAGACAATGAGCAATCTGATTTATGTAAGACGGATCGTAGACTCCAAGGATTTGAAAAGCTGGTTTGGCGGGATTCAGGCATGGACCCAATCGGTTAAACATAGTAATAATCCCCTCCTTGGCCAAGGATTGCCGCACAGGGGCAAGGCTTTTGAAAGTAGGGTGAAAATGGGGTGCAAATAAGAAGCAAAAGTTTAATTCTGACAAACTTGCTTGAAGTTTTTGTGGATTTGTTTCCATCGGGATTCCTAGTGCCTCCAAAAGATCCGCACTACCACATTTAGAGCTAATGGATCGGTTCCCATGCTTGATCACCGGAACCCCAGATGATGCGACAGCGATACTTACAAAGGTTGAAATGTTAAAACTGCCAGAGCGGTCTCCACCGGTTCCGCAAAGATCGATGGCTTGTTCTGAAAATTCTTCAAGTTCAGGGTTCTTTGCAAAGCTACGAAAAGCAGAGACAAAAGCAGAGAATTCCTCATCCGTCTCACCTTTTAGGGCTAATTCTTTAAGAAAAAGAAACTTGTCTTCTGAACGGGCATCTTCGCTGGTCAAGAGGCGGGCGATTTCTTGAACTTGATCATGACTCAGGTGGTTTCCTGATGAAATGTGATCGGTGTAATCTTGTAAGCAGTCATTCATAAAGTTAATTTATTTCCCTTTGCAGGTTTTGATCATATGACCTTGCCCGTCCTTAGAAACTATATCAAGTAAGTGATCGAGTATGTTGCTACAAACAAAATTGGTTTTTCTCTTTGCTGTCGCTGTTTTGGCTTCAGGAACAATTTCCTTTGGCCAAGATCAAGAACGATCTGATCCCCTAGAACCTTTGATTAGCTATGAAGAGGCTTTTGTCTTTGGATTAGTCGAAGGAGTAACTGAATTTCTTCCCATTTCATCAACCGGTCACCTAATTTTAATTAAAGAATTCTTGGTCGATCTTTCTAGCCTTGGTCCTACGGAGCAGGATGCGATCAATGCTTATCTGATTGTTATTCAGGCAGGTGCAATTATTGCAGTGGCTCTTCTTTATGCCCGAAGAATCATTGCTATATTGCTTGGTTTTTTGGGTTTTGATCCTACAGGCAAGAAATTGGGGTTGAACATAATTTGTGCATTTGTTCCGGCTGCTTTACTGGGGCCATTTTTGGATGACTGGATCGAGGCACTGCTGTTTGGTGCCATTCCTGTGGGGGTTGCTTTAATTTTGGGTGCCGCACTGATGGGGTGGGCTGAGAAAAGAAAAAAAAGATCTGAAGGCTTGGATGGTGATAGGGGAAAAAGCCTCGAAGATTTATCCTTCAAGGATTCATTGATCGTGGGATTACTCCAATGCGTAGCGATGTGTCCCGGGACGAGTCGATCGATGATGACGATCGTTGGAGGATATTTCGTGGG
>JAYPAW010000075.1:0-4689 GCA_038123915.1 Opitutales bacterium | reverse complement strand
GGCAAATTCCATGCCCGCTTTTTCAGAACCGGCCATTGGGTGGGAGCCGATAAAGGAAGATGATTTGTTCTCAAACGCCTGTTCACCTTTTTCGCAAATCTCCTTTTTCAAACTTCCCACATCCGTAACGATGCATCCCTCTTCTGCCCATTGAGAAATAGGATCAAGTTGGTCAAGGATCGATTCCACCGGGGTGCACAAGATGATCAGATCGCTTCCAGTTACCGCCTCTTTTAAGTCAATCAGTGCACGGTCACACCAATAGGATTTTCCGCACGCATCTGCTTTCTTCTCATCACGCAACCATGCCCAGATTTCTCCAGAAATCTTTTTATCTTTCAACCCCATCGCAATGGATGCACCGAGCAATCCAGGACCTACGATGGTTGTCCGCTTAAAAAGAATTGTTTCTGCTTGAGGCATAAGCTAGAGCGTGGAAAATAAGAAGGGTGTACGAGGATGATAAAAATGAAAAGGAGGAAGAGGATGATTGGGGAAACCCTCCCTCTCCTATGACTCCTGAGAATCGCAAAAAAGCTCAACGCGCGCAAATGCTTATTGGTATTTTTGCTCTGATAGGTATTGCCTTACCAGGCATACTTCTTTGGCTCACTAATGGTTAGTTCTTTCCTAACTGATGGAGTGCCATAAGTCTATATGTGATATGAAACCAACCTTTGGATTTAGTCTACCCGAGCTGATGATTTTATTATGTGCCTCAGGAATTCTTTTTTTTCTGGCAATCCCCTTTCTTCGTTCCTTCGAGATCTTTCCTCTGAAGGAGGAGGAACCATATCAACCGATTCATCCAATAGGTTTTTCTGATTCTAATATTTCAACAACCTCGAGCGAGGATAAGGACCTTAATCATTCATTCAAAATCGAAGTTGAGGATTAATGTCCCGTAGCATATTGCTCTTGGTGCTAGGAGTTGTTCTCCTTTTTGCATTCCTATTTGGTGCCTATTTCGCCTTTATTCAAATAGGAGGGCAGGAAGCCAAAGTTTGGCTGGATGATCTCTGGAGTGAAACAAGGAATCTTCTTACCCACAATGGACCACTATTATTTTTATCCATTGCTGTTTTACCCGGTTTTATTTTACCGGTTGCACCTCTGTTAGGCTTGGCTGGCTTATGGGGTGGCATCCACGGTCCCTGGGTAAGCTGTATATACTGCTGTTTGGCATTGCTGGGGAATCTTTGCTGGACATATTGGCTTGCCCGCGGGCCCGCACGCGGACTTTTGATAAAACTCCTAGCTCGATCCAGGTTTCAGCTTCCTCAACAGCCACCAAATAATATGCTCGAATGGGCACTGATTCTTCGCCTCACACCAGGAGTTCCTTTTATATTCACAAATTATACCCTTGGTCTGCTCGGTATGACATTTACTCAATATCTGGCGATTTCCTTTCCTGTCCTGACATTTACCGCCTGTGGTTATGTACTCGCTTTTGCGGGAATATTTGGAGGAGAATGGAAGTACCTTTGGACGGGTGCCTGCATTATCATCATTACAATATTGCTAGGAAGATTTGCCCTGAAACATAAGAGAAAAAGTGCAAACTGAATTATTTGAACAAGCAGAGGACCACTCTTCAGTTTGGTCAATCACCGAGCTCACCCAAGCAATTCGTAAATCCCTGCAGTCCCAATTTCCCCTGATTTGGGTACGGGGTGAAGTCTCCAATCTGCGAACCCAAGCCAGTGGTCACCGCTATTTTCTTTTAAAAGATCAATCCTGCCAATTAAAAGCAGTGCTCTTTCGAGGAGATGCCAACGCATCGGCCTATTTACCTCAGGAAGGGGATGAGTGCTTAGCTTACGGGGAAATCACCGTTTATGAACCCAGAGGGGAATATCAGTTACGAGTCCGCCATTTATTACAGGATGGGCTCGGAAATTTGCGCCTTCAGTTCGAAAGACTTAAGGAAAAGCTTCTCCAGGAGGGTCTTTTTGAGGAAAGCCGCAAAAAAGTCCTACCCTCTTTCGCTCGTACGGTTGCCATCATAACATCGCCAAGTGGGGCCGCTTTGCAGGATTTTCTAAGTATTCTCAAAAGAAGAAACTGGACTGGTACAGTTTGTGTAATTCCAGCCCTTGTTCAGGGTAAGGAAGCCCCTTCACAAATCATAGACCGAATTAAGCAAAGTTCATCCTTAGACGATATTGATCTGCTCGTCCTAGCCAGGGGAGGGGGATCGATTGAAGACTTATGGGCATTTAATGACGAAGCTCTGGTTCGCACTTTAGCGGAATGTCCGATTCCCACCATTTCGGCGATTGGGCATCAAACCGATTTCACACTTTCAGATTTTGCCGCAGACTTTAGAGCTGAAACCCCATCGGCTGCCGCTGAGTGGATAAGCACAGAATATTTGGAGCAATTGGAGCGATTAGATTATTTTGAAGAATGCCTGATTCGAAGAACCAAGGAATTTTTCCGTCGATTTTCAGATAAAATATCTTTTTTAGAAGCTTCCCTGGAAAAGCTCACTCCCCGAAACCGAATCGATCGTTATCATCAACACTTGGATGATTTAGAGCATCGCTTAAAAAGCTCATCCCGAAACCATTTGGGTAGAATTACTCAAAGGCTGGAAGCCCTGGAGAAAAGGCTTCATGCCAATAGCCTTTCGACCACACTCAAGCGGGGATTTTCTTATCTTTCAGATGAAGATGGTAATCTTATCAATTCCGTTGCCAAGCTCGAGGTTGGTAAAAAAGTTAATCTTCACCTACAGGATGGAAATAAAGTGGCTGAGGTACAATCGGAGGATCGAGATCTAAACTAAATCATACTCCATAAAGTCTCCGATATATTCGCAACCCATCGTTTGGTATAGATTCCCATACCCTGTCCAGTCGCTGAATAATAAACAACCTTCATATCCGAGTTGTCTCGAAAGTTTGGTCATCTGGAAGATTAATTTCTTGGCGATTCCCTGTCCTCGTAGTTCATCTGGAACATAAACCATATTGATAATTAAATATCGATCCGTTGAACGGCCAAACCCGGCGATTGCACAAGGGTGGTTTTCAGAATCTGTAAGCATAAAAAGCTTTTTTTCCGAATACATTTTCTTCGCCATCTGCGTCATTGCGTTTGGATCCATCGGCGGGTTGGCTTCTGCGGCAAATTGCTGAGACCATATTCTGGCCCTGGGCCAATCTATATTTTGAACGGGCCCAAATTGGTAGGTTGGTAAATTAAATTTATTTTTTAGTTCTCCGGTCTGGAAAATTTTAAAGGTACGAAATGAAGGTGAAGGTAGCTTGTTTTCAGAATTCATGAAAGAAACTAAGAACTGTTTCACCAGTCTTTCCGGCCCACTCACTCCATTCAATGCCCAGCCTTCACTTTTTGCATAATCCGCCAGTAAATCGACCGCATCCAAAGAGCCATGGGACAAAAGTAAGAAATTTGAGCCAGTATGAATTGCAGATAAGACGACTTTTTCACGGTCCAAAACATTGCCCGCCCAGCCCTTTTTAAAAGACTTTTCCCGCATCTTTATGATTTGCCAAAAGAGGTTATTGAGCCCTTCTTCTTGGCGTAAAAAGCTGAATGCTTTGCTTTTCCAAGAATCTAAATCTGCATCTGATTGTATCCTCAAAATGGAATTCCTTTTTTCAATGTACATTTAACTGTGGTTTCGGATGGTCAAGGACACAAGCAAGTAGTAATGATTATCCCTATGCAAGGAACCCAAAACCGCTACAACCAAAGAGGTGTATCTTCCAGCAAGGAGGAAGTTCATAAAGTGGTCGACCAAATGGATAGAGGCTTATTTCCCGGAGCCTTTTGTAAGATCACGGACGACCTTCTTACTGGGCGTAAGGAATGCTGTAATGTGATCCATTCAGATGGGGCGGGCACTAAATCGATTTTGGCATACCTTTGGTACCGGGAAACAGGAGATGCTTCTGTTTTTAAAGGAATCGCACAAGACAGCTTGGTTATGAATCTAGATGACTTGGCATGTGTGGGTGCCTGGGACAATGTCATGATATCGAGCACGGTAAATCGCAATGCCCGAAACTTCCCTGGAGAAGTACTCGCTGCCCTTATAGAAGGGACGGAAGAATTTTTACAGACGATGAGGGACCTGGGTATTTCCGTTTACAGCGGGGGAGGGGAAACCGCCGACGTTGGAGACCTCACCGGCACCGTAGCGGTCGATTCCTGTGCGGTGGCAGTGATGGAGCGCAGTCGGGTGATTGATAATGCCAAGATTTGTCCGGGGCTTGCCATTGTTGGCCTCTCCTCCAGCGGCCAGGCAACCTATGAGAAAACAGAAAACAGTGGAATAGGAAGCAATGGGCTGACCAGTGCGAGGCACGAGCTTTTATCGAAGCATTATTTTGAGAATTATCCCGAGACCTTCGATCCCAATACCCCGGAGGAATATCTGTACTGTGGACCCCACCGGATGTCCGACTCGCTGCCCCGTTCACCTATGTCGGTGGGGCAGGCCCTACTCAGCCCCACCCGCACCTATCTGCCTGTGGCCAAAACCTTATCCGAACAACTAGGCGAGCATCTACAAGGCTTGGTTCATTGCTCGGGGGGCGGGCAAACCAAATGCCAGCGCTTTGGTACCGGAGTGCACCATATCAAGGACACTCTATTTTCTCCTCCTCCCTTGTTTGCCGAGATTCAAAAAGTCTCCGGCACATCAGACGAAGA
>JAYPAW010000074.1:0-4822 GCA_038123915.1 Opitutales bacterium | reverse complement strand
GAAAAATTACAAGAGCGTCTTGCCAAATTGGCTGGTGGTGTTGCAGTGATCAATGTAGGTGCAGCAACTGAGCCAGAAATGAAGGAAAAGAAAGCTCGTGTTGAAGATGCCTTGCATGCAACCCGTGCCGCAGTGGAAGAAGGAATTCTCCCTGGAGGTGGCGTTGCTCTCCTTCGTGCTGCCAATGCCATTGAAAAAGCTGCTGCTGCCCTCGAAGGTGATGAGCAAATCGGTGCAGGAATCGTTCGCCGTGCGATCGAGGCACCCCTTCGTAAGCTTTGCGATAACGCAGGTGTTGAAGGTTCTCTTGTTGTTCAACAAGTTCTCAAATCCAAAGCAAGCATGGGCTACAATGTGGCAACGGATACCCACGAAGACCTGATTAAAGCAGGTGTTGTGGATCCAACCAAGGTAACCCGTACCGCGTTGCAAAATGCTGGTTCCGTATCCGGTCTCTTGTTGACCACTGATTGCATGATCACAGACATTCCTGAAAAGGAAGCACCTGCACCTGCAGGACATGGCCATGATCATGGCATGATGTAAGAATTTTTTCTTACTTTATTTTGAAAAGGCGTTCCTTTCGGGGGACGCCTTTTCTTTTGGTTGAACTCAGTAAAGCTTAAGTAGGCTTTGAGATTGAGGATAGGCTCAACCTAAGCAGAAGTAGAAACTGGAACCGAGTCTTTGGCGTATCGGTCTGATTGCTCATCCGCATGGTAGGAAGATCGAACGAGGGGGCCGGATTCCACCACCTCAATTCCAAACTCATGGGCTTCTGCTTTCCATGCGTCAAATTCTTCGGGGGTGACCCATCGGTCTATAGGAGAATATTCTGCACTGGGTTGTAAATACTGCCCAAGGGTAAGAATATTTAAACCGATTTTAGCGAGATCCTTGATTGCTGTTCTGATCTCATCTTCTTTTTCCCCTAATCCAAGCATAATTCCTGACTTGATGGGGAATCCTCTGCTTTTTGAGTGGGATAAGACATCCAGGCTTCTTTGATAATGAGCAGTTTTACGGATCGGTCTTTGTAAACGCTCCACTGTTTCCAAATTATGATTAAAAATATCAGGCTTTGCATCGAGAACGATATCAAGGGAATCAAAGTTTCCCTTGAAGTCTGGTACCAGCACTTCAATCGCAGTATCTGGATTGCGGTGGCGCACAGCCCGGATCGTAGCAGCCCATACCTTAGCCCCGCCATCAGGGAGATCATCTCTTGCCACAGATGTAAGGACGCAGTGCTTTAAGCCCATTTTGGCTACGGCATCGGCCACTCTTGGTGGTTCTGCCAGATCAAGTTCCGTGGGTTTGCCGGTTTGAATTGCACAAAATGTGCATGCACGGGTACAGATATTACCAAGAATCATCAGGGTGGCTGTACCCCGGGACCAACATTCTCCCATATTGGGGCATTGAGCACTTTGACAAACAGTGTGGAGCTGATTATCGTCCACAAGATTTCTTACCCTGCCGTATTCTGGACCTGAAGGAAGTTTTGCCCGCAGCCAACTAGGTTTACCAGATTTGGAGAAAGTATTACTCATGGAAGGATTTGAGCTTCGGGTTTTTACCAACAGTTTGGATGTACTTTGAGGAACTCTTCTCTTTTTCAAGAACAGAAAATCCATGTTTCTGCAAGTTGTCTGGAGAAAGAGTTCTTTTTTCGCGCTTTTCCGAATGGTTTAATGTTAAGCTGGGAGACTGAGGGATGCGCTCAATAGGTTCGCCTGTTATCGGGTGCTGGGAAAGGGGTTGGTCTCGAATCGATTGTTCCACCTCAATGTATTCAGGAGTCTTGCTATGGTTTAAGATAAGATATTTGAAAATGGGCATCTATCTTAAAGATATAGGGGTTAAGCAGTCTTCTTTTTCTTCGGAGGAAACTCAAAACCAATGGATCCGTTATCTTTGAGGAGTAAATTTGCATCAAACCTTCTTTTCGTCCGCCTTGATACAAACCCTTTAATCAGTCCTGTTTTCTTATCTGATACCAAATTTTTGAACTCTTCGAGAGGTATTTCCTTATCCAATAATTTTCGGGTCAAACGAAATGAGCAGGCACCGTCTTCCGAAACCCTTTTGTTTTTGGAGCAGATAAAGGATAAATCAGTCTGGTGGACAGAACCATCGCAAATTGGACAATCACTTACAATTGGAGCGGTCTTGATCATATCTTTTTCAACAGATTCCTCTTGTTCATCTTTAGAGTTATCAAATAAAAAGCTGATCTTGTAGTCCTCTTCCATTTTGAGCATCGCGGAGAAGCGTTTCCCAGTTTTGGAAATAAAGTCATCCAATGGGCCCACTCTTTTGTTTTTCAACAAAATTTCCACTTCATCAACAGTAAGGCGACGTCCGGCAATGTTTTTGGATATTCTAAAGTCTCCCGATGTGTCCTGATAAGCATTTAGTCCCTCAAATAGGGGCTGATTATCCAAAGGAGATCGTAAGACTGTTTCCTTCAGAGAAGCAGTGGTTTCATCAAATCCAGTAGTTTTGGAGACAAAATCTCGGGTAAGGTTGGAGATTTCTTCCATGAATGATTCACGGGTCATTTTACCCTCCTCAATCTGCCGAAGCTTTTGCTCCCATTCACCGGTCATGGCCGGGCTGGTTAGAACCTCAACTCCCGCAGCATGGAGAAATTGAAATAGATCTTCCGCTTTGAGAGATGGAAAAAGCTCTGTTCCTTCGCGTCTAAGATATTTTTCTTTAATTAAATGCTCAATCGTGGAAGCCCGGGTCGCAGGAGTTCCGAGCCCCTTTTCCTTCAGTGCTTCAGCGAGGTCGTCATCGTCAACCAGCTTTCCGGCACCTTCCATGGCCGAAAGAAGCGTGGCTTCAGTGTAGCGAGGAGGAGGTTTGGTTTCATCTTTGATCAATTCGGAATCCAAATATTTGGACTCTTGGTCTGATCCAAGCGCGGGTAGCGTATCTTCACCACCCTGGTCCTTACCATAAATCGATAACCAGGAGGGTTCGACGAGTACTTTGCCCTCCGTTTTGAAAGAATGTCCGCTCGCTTCAGTCAACCGTGTGGTCACATCCCATTCAGCGGGTGGATAAAAAACTGCGATAAATCTTTTGAGGATGAGGTTGTAGATTTTCCATTCATTTGCATCCAGTTTAGTTGGACTGGAAGTGGTTGGAATGATAGCAAAGTGATCACTGATCTGTTTGTTGTTAAAAACCTTTTTGTCATTTGGGTTGACCCAGTTTTCCTGGAGAGCCTTTTGGGCAAACGGTTGAAGGTCTCCGCTAACTCGTTGGAGGAGATCATGGCAAGTTGACACATAATCTTCTGGGAGAGCCTTGGAATCAGTCCTTGGATAAGTAATCACCTTGTGCTTTTCATAGAGTGCCTGAGCAAGCTGCAAGGTTCGACTGGCTGGAAGGTGATGAAGGCGGTTAGCTTCCCTTTGGAGCGAGGTTAAATCATAAAGCCTGGGTGAGCTCTGCTTTGTTCTTTTCTTTGTTTCAGATACAGGGCAGAAACTGGCTTGTTGCACCTGTTCGAAGATCGATTGTGCGTTGCTTTCATCCCAGATCCGATCAATCCTGTCGCGGTCGTTTTGCTCGTCTTTCTTGAAGTCTTCTTTTTGAAAAATCCCCTGATAGACACCATTGGTAATTTCAAAATTAGCCCGAATGGAATAATAAGTCTGAGGTTTGAAATTTTGAATTTCGTGCTCTCGCTCAATGACGAGGGAGAGGGTGGGGGTTTGAACCCGGCCAACCGTTGATACCTGCCGACTGCTGGCTTTGTTTCTTTTGATTGTGACCGCCCGGGTACCGTTAATTCCAATGAGCCAATCAGATTCAGACCGGCACCTCGCCGCATCCAACAGGGGTTGCATTTGGCTGGACTCACGAAGGTTGTTGAAAGCTTCGCGGATCGATTTTTCGGTCATGGATAAAAGCCAAAGTCTCTTCACGGAAAGTTTGGATCCAGATAGCTCGTAGATGTAATTGAAGATGAGTTCACCTTCGCGACCGGCGTCACATGCGTTGATTACAAAATCGACATCCTTTCGCTTCAGCTGCTTTTTAAGGCTTTGAAACTTTTTCTTGGCCGTTGATACAGCTTTGAGTTCAAACTTGGGGGGGATAATCGGCAGATTGGCAATTTTCCAGGCTTTGAGCTTTTTATCAAAATCATCGGGCATGTAGAGTTCGACCAAGTGACCAATCGCACTATCGATGATCCACTCCTCATTTTCAAAGTAATCGTCTTTCTTTGAAACTTTTCCAAGGGCTTTGGCCAGGTCCCTGGCTACACTCGGCTTCTCCGCGATTATAAGTTTTTTCATCAACCTAAAAAATTTGATTCAATGTAAATGAGACAGTTTGTTTCGAGTTAATTAGGCAAAAATCTGGGCAAGATTTCATCCATGCTTTCGAGCAAATGGTTCATGGTCTCTTCGGTCTCGTTGCCCATGTTAGAGATCCGAAAAGTTTTCCCCTTAATTTTTCCATAGCCACCATCAATAGCTAGTTTCTTTTCATTTTTCAGTGCCTTTACAAAACCGGCCACATCCATTTCCAGGTTGTTGCTTACGCAAGTAAGTGCTTTGGATGCGAATTGTTTTTCGGGAAGTAACACAAAACCTTTTTGCTCTACCCAATTATGAACCATTTCATTAAGTTTGGCATGCCGGTTGTGCCTTGCATCCACTCCCTCCTCAAAAATTTTGTCGAGGGTGTATTTTAAACCATGGATTTGTGGAATGGCAGGAGTGCTCGGGGTCATTCCTTTTTCATGATTCTTCAGAAATTCGATGAAATCAAAATAGTATCCACGACCATCAATCTT
>JAYPAW010000073.1:0-4824 GCA_038123915.1 Opitutales bacterium | reverse complement strand
GATGAAGGTTGGCATGATAATTGGGGGCTTGGAATTCGTATCATGGTCATGGGTATGCCCTTAAGGCTTGATTTGGGTGTACCTATGTCCGACCCAAGTAACTCCGGAGGCTCAACTCAATTCCACTTCTCAGGTGGGACTCGTTTCTAAAGTATTGTTGCCATTTGCTTTGCCTAGTTTAAAGCTTTATTCCTTATGAAAATTTTTAGTTTATCTCTTTTAATTCTATTTTTCTCCATCGCACAAACCCTTGTGGGTCAAAAGATTGGTGTAGTCGATGTTCAAAAAGTTTTTGATGGATACCAAAAAGTCAAAGAGGCAAGAGAACGGTTAGATAAATCCAAGCAAGTCGCGATGGAAGAATTGGAGATCTTTCGTGATGAGATGGAAAAAATTGTTAACGAGCTTAAGGAAATGGAAGAGAAATTAAAGAACCCTAACATAGACACCTCTTCTCTTAAGGATAAATACCAAGAAAAAGTCCAAGTAGCGAAAGAGAAACAAGAGGACATGGTTGCGTATGATAAACGGGCCAAGGCAACCATTGCCCAAAGACAAAGAAACCTTCTGGTTGAGCACCTTGAGGATATTAGGGGAGCTATCAAGAAAGTAGCATCTGCGAAAGGACTAGACATAGTTCTTAATTCTTCTGAGACACAGCTTGGAGTTTTTTACTCCTCGGATGGTAGTGATTTTACAGAAGAAGTGATTGTCACCTTAAACGCAGAAAAGCAGTAAGACTTTCACTGTATTTGCTAAGAGTTATTTGTGAACCTTAGCATAAAGAGATTAGATATCCTGAAACTTTTTCCTGAGGCAATTGTTTCAGGCGATTCCCCGATTGATCATATCAAGGGCTTGGCGAACCTAAAGGATGCACAGGAGGGCGATTTATCATTCTTAGGAAATCCTAAATACAAATCTCAAGTCAAAGATTGTAAAGCCACTATAATTCTTTTGCCTACGGAGTACCAAGGCACCCCTTCGTCCCATCAAATTTATCTTAAGGTGTCCAGCCCTTCTCTTGGTCTTGCTAAAATTTGCGAATTTATTGACCAAAAAATATCCCCCCCGATTAAACCAGGAGTTCATCCGACTGCATTTGTGGAAACGGATGCAACCATTTCACCCTCTGCCACAATAGGTGCATTTTCCTATGTGGGAAATGAGGCGAATGTTGGACCACATGCAAGAATAGGTACACACTGTCATATTGGAGCCCATGCCGAAATAGGGGAAAGTAGTATTTTGTACCCCGGAGTTAAATTACTTGCTAGATGCAAGATAGGCAAGATGGTGGTTCTAAATGCTGGCGTGGTGATTGGATCTGAAGGTTTTGGTTTTGATCAGGATGGCGAAGAGCATAAAAAAATACCCCATATAGGTTTGGTTGTGGTTGAGGATGGTGTTGAAATTGGAGCCAACACCTGTATCGATCGTGCTCGCTTTGAAGCGACAAGAATAGGAATAGGGAGCAAGCTAGATAACTTGGTTCAGGTTGGGCACAATGTGCAGATTGGGAAACATTGTCTGATCGTTTCTCAGGTTGGCATTAGTGGGAGTGTTATTATGGAGGATGATGTTGTAGTCGGCGGACAAGCCGGCTTTGCAGGTCACCTTAGAATTGGTAAGGGTGCAAAAATAGCTGGACAGGCTGGGATCACCAAAGATGTAAAACCAGGTGAGTTTCTCAAAGGGAACCCTGCCCTACCCTTTCAAACAGCCCAAAGAATTGCTATTTTACAAAGAAAATTACCAGATCTTTTCAATAGGTTTGCGGAAGAAAAACCGAAAGAGTAGACAAAGTTATGCATAACGGCACCAATCTAAAAATATTTAGTGGAAACTCGAATATCCCTTTGGCAAAGGAAATTTGTTCTTACTTAGATTTAGAAATAGGAGATGCCTTGGTTACATCCTTCCCGGATAGTGAAAGCTTTGTTCGTTACAATGAAAATATCCGTGGAATGGATGTATTTCTCTTACAATCCACAAACTCACCGGCCAACCATAATATTATGGAGTTACTGATTATGGTGGATGCAGCCAGACGAGCATCTGCGGCTAGAATTTCTGTGGTTATTCCTTTTTTTGGTTATGCAAGACAGGATCGTAAAGATCAGCCAAGGGTTCCCATAACTTCGAAACTGATTGCTAACTTACTTGTAGCAGCCGGAGCAAACCGTGTGCTTACAATGGATCTTCATGCCCAGCAAATTCAGGGATTTTTCGATATCCCTGTGGATCATTTGTATGCGTCACCTGTCTTTTTTGATTATCTTAGAAACCGGAATACTCAAAATATGACCATTTTCACACCGGATGTTGGAGGAATGAAGATGGCAAGTGCTTATGCTGAAGTACTTGGTTGCCCATTAGGTTTTGTTGCCAAACGGCGCACTGGAGCAAGTACTGTTGAAGCGACTAACCTAGTCGGTGAAGTAGATGGAAGAGAGGTTTTGATTGTAGATGATATGACTGAAACTGCAGGGACTCTAACTGCGGCGGCCAAACTTCTTAAGGAAAGGGGGGCCAAGCGTGTTTCAGCTGTAATTAGTCATTGTGTTTTAAATGAGACTGGGAGGGAACGCTTAGAGCAGGGTCACTTGGATGAATTAATCACGACAAATTCTGTGAATATAGATGTTGATGGTCTTCCTATAACCCAGCTTAGTGTGGCTCCTCTTTT
The DNA here is from genome assembly GCA_038123915.1 of Opitutales bacterium. GTDB lineage: Bacteria > Verrucomicrobiota > Verrucomicrobiia > Opitutales > Seribacteraceae > Chordibacter. The sequence continues at coordinate 2,135 of JAYPAW010000073.1, read as the reverse complement.
GGGTGAAGCCATTCAGCGCACTCATACCGATAGCAGTATTTCAAGCCTTTTCGAAATTAAAGGATTTTAGAATTCAAGATCATTTGCCCAAGAAAGACAAAGAAAGTGCCTGGGCACGCTGTTTTTATAATTGGCTTTGAATTATGAACTTTAAAATATGGTCCTTCGGTATTTTGCTTTTTACGGCCTACCTGAATTGTTTTTCTGAATCCAACAGCTTTTCCTTGAAAGTTGAGGAATCAGACCTGAATCGAAACGACCGCAATCCGGCTCAAAGCTACGCTCCGATACTAGACAAATCAACTCCGGCGGTGGTTGCAGTGACGACCCAACAGGTGGTAAGGAGGCTTTATCCCGGTGGGGGGAATCCACTTGAGGATATTCTTCGGCGTTATTATGGGCTTCCTAGGCTTAACCAAGGAAGAATTGAGGAAGAGAAAGTTCCAGCAGGAATTGGGTCAGGGGTGATTGTGTCACCTCAAGGTCATGTGGTAACCAATGCACATGTGATAACAGATCCACGAACGGGAGAGCCTATGCAGGAGGTAGTTGTTCAACTGAGCGGAGGTGGTGATTACCCTGCTCAGGTCATAGGCTTCGATCATAGCACTGATATTGCGGTGTTAAAAATAGATGCAACGGAACAACTTCCCTTTGCTACTCTTGCCAATAGTGATCTTTTGCAGGTAGGAGATGTAGTTTTCGCTGTGGGTAACCCACTAGGAATTGGGATGACAGTGACCATGGGTATTGTATCAGCAACTCGGAAGTCTGAATTAGGAGTGTTACGAGAGGAGGGTGCTTACGAAAACTTTATTCAAACAGACGCTTCAATTAACCGGGGAAATTCCGGCGGTGCCCTGCTTGATGCCAAAGGACGGTTAATAGGAATTAATACAGCGATTATCTCGCAGACTGGAGCAAATATTGGGATTGGCCTGGCAATCCCGGTTAATATGGTGCGTAGGGCACTGACAGACTATCTTGAAGAAGGTCATATTCGCAGGGGCTTTCTTGGGGTTGCCCTACAGCCTGATTTGGAGACTGGTATGCCTACTGTAGGAAGCATTGTACAGGGAAGTGCTGCGGAAAGAGCTGGCTTTATCAAAGATGATAGGATCATAAAAGTCGGAAACAAAACCGTTTCCTCCGTAAACCAAGCAAGGGTGGCGATTTCTCAGACTTTGCCAGGAGAAAGGGTGCCAATAGAAGTGCTTCGGGGTGGCACTTCCTTAATCCTGTATGTCGTACTCGGTTCCATGTCGGAGCAAATAGTGCCAATACCTGGTATTCAATTGGAGGCAATCTCTCCAGCGAATCGAAAAAAGTATGAAATACCCGAAAATGTGCGAGGTGTTCTAGTTACTAAATCAAATGGAGAGATGGAGACTTTTAAGGAAGGTGTTGTTTTAGTAGAAATCAATGGAACCCAAATTCTATCTGTAGATGATGTATCAGAGAATTTGTATTCTGGAATAAATCGTTTTTATGTTTGGTACAGGGGAAAATATAGATTCCTAGCCTATCGGATTCCTTAGATTCAACTACCTGGCTTTACAGCTGGGAGGGATTGTAGATGCTCGGGAAGATCATCTGCATTATAAGTTGGGAAATTCATTTTTATTAATGAAGTAAAAGGAACACCAAAGTTCAAAGGTTCCGTACTCCGGTCGACTAAGCTAACAACTCCAGAAAAGTTGCATGGAAATTCGTTAATTATTCCTATGGCTTCAAGAACCCGCCCTCCTCGCGTAACCACATCCTCAACGAGAAGAACTTTATCTTGTGGGAGAATTCTGAAGTTTCTTCTCAAGGCAAGCTTATCATCTACTTTTTCTAGGAAGATAAACCTGGCACCAAGTTGTCTTGCGACTTCTTGACCGATCACTAATCCTCCCATTGCAGGAGCTATGACTAAATCAATTTCTTTGGAAGTGAGCTTTTCAATCATTAGTTGTGCCAGTCGAGTAACTTTTTCCAAGTGCTGACAAACTTGAGCACATTGGAAAAAGAATTCACTTCTAAGACCTGATCTTAGGATGAAGTGACCTTTTAATAATGCCTGCGTTTCTTCGAAGATTTGGGTTACTTCCGTATCTGTATTTTTCATGAAACTTTTTAAGAAAGGCGATGCC
>JAYPAW010000072.1:0-4843 GCA_038123915.1 Opitutales bacterium | reverse complement strand
CCAAAACTAAAACCTGAAAAACAATCAAATACAATATGATGAACCATACACATTGAATTTGCTCGACTACCTTATCCTTAGCGAAGGATAGAAGTATTGCGATTTTTTGTTGAAATGAAAGTTGTAGCTTTTTGCTATCAGAGGATTGTTCGTTGCTCATACTATAATTTAATTTGTTCAAAAACTTACACTTATATTCCTACTAGTAAAGGCTATATCTACTCGCTCCAGTTCGCATTAGCTAGAGTGAGGGAGGTTTTATTAGTACCTGACTTTAAGCGAACTGGGACATTCCAAACCGCACCAATCTTTCCAACTGGAGCAGTTCCTATGAGGTAATAAGATCCACTCGGTAAATTTACGAAATTTGCAAATCCATCGATATCTGTACGTACCCTGTAACCTTTGCCTTTTTCAATTTGTTCCAACAGGAGGTTTCTGATTCTTTTGTAAATTTCAGGGTAAGCGAAAGGAGATTTTCTTGCTTTTGCCCACAATTCTTCAAAAGAACCAACCCCCGGGAAGTCCTTGAGAAAGATGCCTCCATTGAAAAGTAGATCTGGGAAACTTTGGGAGAGCAGAAAAAACTCTGTGTAAAAAACCTCCTTACTCTTTCCGTTAAGTAGTGTTACGACTGCATCAAACTCCAAACTGCATGATTCGCTTGAAAGCTGAATATCTGGGGTGGATAATCTGATTGGTTCGTAGCTTGTCTGGCGAGGGTTGCTAGGAAAAGAAGAAGGCTCATAAACTGGAGAAGCCACCCGAGGTTGGAGAGAATCAATTCCACTTTGGAACTGATCGTTTCGAAGTTTAAGCCCATCAATTTCCTGAGACTTTTGAAGTAGGTTTTTTTTGAGAACAGCGATTTCTTTTTGCAAATTTTCTAAATGATTATCAGAGAATGATTTGATATTGTAATTGAAGTTTAAATTAGAAGTGGAGCTTCCTCTCAATCTTTGAATTTCAGCAATTAATTCTTCATTGAGTCGTGTGAGTGAGGCGATGGATTGATCTTTTCGTACATTGGCAGCACGAAGTTCATCCAAGGTAATTTCGAAGGAACCCCCTGGTTGATTAACCTGCATAACTTTTTCAAATTCATCAGGTTCTAAATTTGCTTCTTTGCTGAAAACAGCAATTGGTTCGCCTGATTTCTTTTGTTCTTCAATACGGTTCGCAACCGTATGCTCTTGTGATGCACCATCTAAAACATCGATAGCTTGCACTTTTTCTCCTTGATCCAAAAAAGATGCTAGCTCTTGTCCGCCTTGCATTTGGCTTGCAACCAAAGCGGCAACATCAAGATCGGAACTGTTGCTGGAATCGTTGGCTGGATTGTTTTTAGGTCGATCAGTACAGGACGCCAAGAGAAGAGCAATAGATATACATATCGAATTTTTCAGACTGATCATAATCCTATATAATTTGGCTAGGCAACATCGCGGAGTAGAGCAAGGTTCTTATTTACACCTTTTACTTTTTTTGACAAAAAAAAAGAATGTCTCCCCTACCCCCTCTTGAGACTAGTTCGCTTGAACGCGAATTAAATTTCATGAAACAAACTATTAGTTCACTTCGTGATCAGTTGGACCATAGTTTGGAGCTTCATGAATTGGAGATTCAATCATTAGAAAAAGAATTTAAAAATAAGGAAATCAACCTACAAAAAGTCATCGGAAAACTAAGGGCTGATTACGAACAACTTTCATTCCAAAATTCTACAGATAAACAACACCTAGAAAGTTCCTTTGTTGCCGAACGCAAGGAATTCAAAACCCTAGTTAAAAGCTTAAGGTTACAACTAGAAGAAAATGAACTTACTCTTAAAGAAGTAAGGCAAACCGCAAACTCTTTGAAAGAAAAGGAGATCATTGATCTTAAAAATCTGGTCTCTAACCTTCGAGAAGATCTTGATGCTAAAAATAATGAGCTAATTGATGCTAAGCAGAAAGTTACTCTCCAAAACCAAACCGAAATTAAGGAATTACAGGCTCTTGCTTCAAAACTGAGAACTCAGATTAGTCAGATTGAGTTCAGGAGGGATGATCAGATCGCAAAGGTTCAGTCCCAGCATGCTAAGGAGACTCAGTCCTTACATGATGTTATAACTAATTTGCGAAATAATTTAGATGAAGCTCAAGCTGACAAATCAAGAGAAGTTCAAAAAGCAACAGCCGATTTAATTTTAGAAAAAAAAGCCCTTCACCAGTCATTGCAAAAGAGCAGGGATGGCCTCGATCTTGCCAATCTACGGCATCAAGAGCAGTTACAAAAAATTCAACAAGCCCATGTCAGCGAGGTTTCTTCGCTTAAGGAAATGATTTCCCTTTTGAGGAATGAGATCGAATCCTTTGATAGTCGAATTAGTGACGCCGTACAAAATGAAAAGAGAGTTCAATGTCAGGAAATAAGCCAACTCAAAAATGCATTATCTCACACGAGATCGCAGATGGATCAAAGACAAAGTGAGTTTGAGCACAGGCTTCAATCAGCAGAAAATGGGAAGTCCCAGGAACTGCAGCACTTAAAGGAAACAATCTCCAGCCTCCGGTTTGATTTGGAGAAAACTGAAGCATCCAATGCAGATGAAGTCCAGCGTGCTGTAAGTTCTAAAAATACAGAGATCAAACAACTCAAGGACTCCATGTCATTGTTGAGAGAAAATCTTGATCGACTCGAAATCCGAAAGGCAGAAGCACTTCAAAAAGCTTATCAAAAAAGCAATTCTGAAAAAACTATCCTTCATTCGACTATTGAAACTCTGAGGGAAGAAATCGATTCGATCCATTCTCAAAAAGATGAATCTTTACAGGAACTCGCCAGGGTCAAAGAACAGGAAATTCAACAACTCCGCAAATCGCTCGTCTTGTCTAGAAATTCTCTCGAAAGAGAAAAAGAGAGGTATGATTCTTTAATTCAACAGAACGCAGCCACATCCAATCAGGAGATTAATCAACTCAAGTCTTTGATCTCTCAACTGCGTGATCAAATAGATCAAATCAAAGCGAATGAAGAAGCTGCTGTGCAAAGAGCATTGAGTAGTGCTAATTCAGAAATAGCTGTTCTTCAGGAAAGCCTATCAAAAATTCGTGCTGAATTTCAAAGACTACAGGATCATCACGACAACAAAATTCAGTCTCTTGAATCCCAAAAAACAGCGGAAGTTCTAGATCTTAGAAATACGATTTCCGGCCTACGTGAACAAATCGAGCAACTTGAATCTGAAAATGAGGCGAAGCTCCAATCTCGAACAGCTTCAATGGGGAAAGAAAACGAACTCCTCAAAAAAAATATCTCCTTACTCAGAGAAAATTTTGAAAAATTAGAATCTAAACACCAAACCGAATTACAAAAGAAAACTGCTACGCTGGAAAATACCTCTAATGCATTAAAGCAAACCATATTAGAGCTCAGAAATGAAAATGAGGTAATCCTTTCTCAGAATGAATCTAATATTCAAAAGGCAACGAGCGCTCTCTATCAAGAAAATCTATCCCTTAAGTCAGCATTAACTAATTTACGCAACAAGCTAGATTATTTGCAATCAGCTCAAGAAGTAGCTGTTCAGAATGAATCTAAAAAATTCGATAAGGAAATCAATCAGTTGAAGAGCACTATTGTAAAGATGCGTAAAGAAACCGAATCCTTGAACATACAATTCTCCGAAGATAAGCAGAAGTTGACCTCTTCGAATGCAAATGAAGTCAACCACTACCGAAATTTAGTGCGATCCCTTCGAGAGCAAATCGACCAAAATAGTTTGCGATACGACGAAAAAATACAACAAAATGTTCAGTTAAAAGAAATGGAATTTAGTCAACTTCGCGAAACAATCATCGAGCTTCGATCAGAATTAGAAAAATACAATGGCAACTAAAACAAATACCCAAGAATCCAAAAAGAGAACCTCGAGGTTTTCTGACATGCTACTCCAAGTAACGACTGACTTGGCTAAAACTAAAAGCTTGGACGAGGCTTTAGAAACGCTTGTAAAGATAACGACTTCAACAATCGGAGCTGAAAGAGGCACTATTTTCCTAAATGATTCATCGACCGGGGAGCTGTATTCACGAATCGCCCAAGGAAATTTTAGGCGCGAAATCAGAATCATGAACAGCAAGGGAGTAGCTGGTTGGGTATTTTCCAACAATGAAGGAGCCATCATCCCTGACGCTTACAAAGATGATCGCTTTAACAAAGCCGTCGATGTGCGTACTGGTTTTCGGACCAAGAGCATTTTATGCGCCCCACTCAGAACGGTAAATGGTGAGAAAATTGGTGTATCTCAAATACTAAATAAGATCGACGGTGAGTTTACTCAAGAAGACTTAGATATGCTTGAGGCCATGACAGAACAGGCTGCCATTGCAATCCAAGGTAATATCATCGTGGAACAAGTCGAAGCAGCACGCAAACAGGAATTAGAATTTTTGGATGTTGTTTCTCAGGTATCTTCTGAGCTCGAACTGACTCCTCTGTTACAGAAAATTATCACCACAATTTCGACCATGCTTGATTGTGAGAGAGCTACTCTCTTTATCAACGATGAGAAAACCAACGAGCTCTACACAGAGGTGGGAGAAGGATTGGATGAAAAATCAGTCATAAGATTTCCAAACCATCTTGGGATTGCAGGTACTGTATTCACTTCTGCAAAAGCAGTTAATATACCTCACGCATACGCAGACCTTCGCTTCAACCCTAGTTTTGATAAACAAACAGGGTTTTTTACAAGATCAATTCTATGCATGCCCGTGCTAAATAAAGAGGGTAAAACCATTGGGGTAAGCCAAGTTTTAAATAAGCGAGGAGGGTCATTCAACCAAGAGGATGAAAAAAG
>JAYPAW010000071.1:0-4884 GCA_038123915.1 Opitutales bacterium | reverse complement strand
GAATTGGAAGGTCAGGCAGAAATATCTGATCCAGAAACTGAGCTCGACCTTGGTCTGCCCGACCCTGAGGAAACCTTGCGAAAAGTGGATGCCCTGCTTGCGGGCGAAGATACCTCTCCACAAGATAAGTCGCCCCCTTCCAAAGAAGATAAGGCTGAAAAAAATGGCACCACCACCGTGGTGGCCAATGTTATGATTGGGATTGGTAATAAACCCTATTTACGCGGCGAGGGACCAGGGCTAAGTTGGGAAGAAGGAGTGGCCATGAACTTTATTGAAATTGGGAAATGGGCATGGTCTCCCCCAAGAAAAAATGCATCTCTTACCGTGCAGGTATATCGTAATGATCAGGACCCTGATCAAGGAGGGAAGGTCGAAATTCGACCAGGCGAAAAAATAGAAATTACCCCAGAATTCAGTTAAAAAGAGAAGCAGGATAAATTCCCGCGGAGATCAATCTTCGAATCTTTTCCATTACCTTTGGTTTATCTTCCCGATAAGTCACGCCCATCCACTGACTGGTAGCCAATCGGGATTGAAAAGTAGCGATACCAGAACTGATCCAGTTGTCTACCGCGAAAGGTAGATAGAACTCATCTTTTTCTAAATCCTCAGCCGTATCAAGAAATTGACTAAACCCCTTTTCCAAAGCTTGGAATACGCTTGGTTGGAAAGCCCATACATTCATAGAAACAACGGATTGTGCATCCAATTCCTTTTCTACCCCTTGAGCATTTCTCCCTAAAACTACGCCCCCTCTCGTCTGTATCTCACTCCATTCTTCAACCGATTGCAGAAAACCGGAATCATCCAACTGGCAAATCCCTCGACTCACCGATCCATGATCCGACAGGGTTTCATTTAAACGAAAGCCAACAATCGCTCCACGCATGGAATTATGATCTGTAACTGAAATAGAAAAATCGTGAATGGAATGAAGTAAGGCAGAAAAGGTTTCACGCCCATAAAAGTCATCTGCATTAATCACTGCGAAATTTGAATGGCTCAGCACATTTCGGGCACACCAAACTGCATGCCCGGTTCCCCAGGGCTTCGTTCTCGGAGCGGGAACCTGTGCTCCCAAAGGGATATCTTCCAGCCTTTGGAAGGCATATTGCACCTCGATTTTATCATGGTACCGGCTCCCGATCTGCTCATCAAAAATATCTTTCATTTCCTCACGAATCAGAAAGACAACTTTAGTAAATCCAGCTTCAATGGCATCGTATATAGAATAATCCATCAAGGCTTCATTGTTGGGTCCGACTGGGTCCACCTGCTTGAGTCCGCCGTACCGGCTTCCCATTCCAGCCGCAAGCACGAGTAAAGAAGAAGATGTTGAGTTAGAAGTCATTTCTTAAAGCAAAGGATAAATAATCTAAAACCTGAGTGGTGGTAACCGCCTCCTGGCCATGCTGCCTGGCCAATGCTTCCGCAGCCCGACCATGCCACATTGCACCCAAAGCAACACAATCGGGCAAAGAATAATCCTGACGGGCCATAAGGGCTCCAATTATACCACTGAGTATATCTCCACTACCACCTCTTGCCAGAAGAGAGCTTCCGCAAAACAGATTTAAAATAGAATCATCATAAAAAACCCTTGAATGAGGACCTTTTAAAAGAATTACTCCAGGATAAGAATTTAGAAAAGCATCCGGTTTATTTTCGGACATGCGATTGAGCTCTCCCTGATGTGGAGTCAGAACAGTTTTTTCTTTAGCGGGCAAGGACTCAATCACTTCAGGGCGTAAAGCATCTGCATCCAGGAGAATGGGACCGTCAAATAATTTACAAACCTCGCGGATTAACGAATGAGATTCTGGGTCCATGCCTAACCCCGGTCCGGTTACCAGGCTATTTACCCCATCCAAGCATAAACGAATTTTCCCAAGCCCTTCCAAAGCAAGCCCACCAGTTGGGGTTTCCGGAATAGGAATCCACATAGCTTCCGGACAACTCGCAACCAAGCTTCCATGAAGGGACTCAGGTACACAGCAGGTAACCAGACCCACACCAGCACGGAGGGCACCCTGAACGGTCATCATGGCTGCACCTCCCAATTCCTTAGAGCCAGCCAGAACGAGTAAATGACCAAAATCTCTTTTGTCGGAATTTACCGGACGTAATTTTCGCAGAAAAGGAAGGGCAGATGAACGGAGCACCCTCTTTGCGTGGGAGGGTTGGTTACGATTCACCCCTTTAAAAAAGCCCAAGTCCAAATACCTAAGCCTTCCAATAAATGCTTGGTTAAAGTCTAAGGTAACTGCTTTTTTTACAATACCGGTACAGTAGGTAAAATCCGCCTGAAATGCATCGAGCTCATGGGAAGCTTCTTCGGTTACACCACTGGGCAGATCCACCGAAATGCGAACAGCAATTTTTTCGCTTTGATTGAGTAAGTGGATCCATTCCTTCATGGGTGTTTGCAAGCCTGGACGGCTCTGCATTCCCAACAGCCCATCAACGACTAAATCAAACCCACGATCTTGAGTGACCTGTTCAAAAGTCCCTCTGATGTTCTCCATGTTCATCTCCTCGCTTGGAGAAAGAATTTCTATTCGCTTGGCAGCAAAATCGATCAATTCTTCAAAAGCACGCTGAGTCATTGGCCGACAGCTTTCCTTTTTCGACCAAGGCCAAATGACCGCTTTAGAGGTGGGTATCGTACGAAGAAATCTTTTACATGCCAACAGGGCATCTGCACCATTATGGCCCTTCCCCACCAAGATAAGGATACGGGGACGATGGGGTATGGTTCGAAGTTCCCGCATATCGCGAAGGGCAGAATCTCCGACTGCTTCCCCAGCACGGCTCATCACCTCCCACTCTTTTTCTTCGTCCCCTGAAAAATAAGCCTCTTCAAATTGTTTTGCCTCGGCAAAAGAGAGGATAGGGTCTTGTGGAAGAATACTTATCATTTAATTAACACAACAATTGCGGATGCAATCCCATCGAGGTGAGAAAGGCTTAGCAAGGCCGATCCCGCATTTTTCTCTTCTAACAATGGCTGTACTTGATCGGAAAATACGGCAAAGGGTTGTCCATTCTCCCCTTTTTCAACCTCAAGATCCAACCATCCAAATTCCTTGCCTATCCCTGTGCCCAAAGCTTTTGAGGCCGCTTCCTTCGCGGCAAAACGAGCCGCCAGACAGGGAGCCGGATCTTTTCGATCCAGACAAAAGCTTTTCTCTTTGGGAGTAAAAACTTTGGAAAGAAAAGCCTCACCATGCCGGTCCATTGATTCCCGAATTCTGGCCACTTCTATCTGATCGATTCCCACTCCAATCACATTTGTACCCTCGGGCAGTAGAGGAAAATGAATCACGAGTTTAAAAGCTTCCTCATTGTCGACACCGCCTCGAAAAGACCATATTGGAGCGACCTGGATATGATACTGTGACCAATATTAAATTCAGTCACCCCGGACAATGTCTTCGCACCCTCCACATTCTCATAGTTGATGCCGTGACCCGCATTGACTTGTAAGCCCAATGATTGCCCAAGGTTCATCCCCTCCATTAACTTGGTTAGCTCTTCTTTTCGTTTACTTAGATCCCCCCATGCTCGGGCAAAACTTCCGGTATGTAACTCAACCCATGGGGATCCAATTTTAGCTGAAGCCTCGAGTTGATTAGCATCAGGATCGATAAACATGCTGGTGGGTATGCCTTGTTGGATAAATGCCTGTACCGTCTCTTGTGCTCGGCCCAAATTCCCAGAAACATCCAATCCTCCTTCCGTAGTTACTTCCAGACGATTTTCCGGGACTAGGCAGACACTATCTGGCTTTAGCGAGAGTGCCAGTTCGACCATCTCTTCGGAAAGAGAAACTTCGAGGTTTAACCTGGTTTTTTTTCTTTCCAAATAACGCTGCACATCCTCTACCTGAACATGCCTACGGTCCTCCCTGATATGCATGGTAATTCCATCTGCACCAGCATCTTCTGCCAACCAGGCCATCGATGCTGGGTCCGGTTCCACAAAGCCCCCAAATGTGTTGGGCTCATCCCGGTAACGTGCCTGCCGCAAGGTGGCAACATGATCAACATTTACGCCAAGTAAAATCATGTCCTATTTACTAGGAGACTTTTACCCGAAACTCAACCGACATTGGTCGTCTGAAGTTTTTTCTTTCGCAGTATTTTGCTCTAAGAAATTTCTCAGGAAACGCGGACGGTGGCATATGGTCGGACCATCTTCCCTTAAAGCTTTGAGATGCTGGGGCGCCCCATATCCTTTATTCGATTTAAAATCATATTGGGGATATTCAGAATCCAGCTCTCGCATCCAGCGATCCCTGGTAACTTTTGCTATCAGGGAGGCCATCGCTATGGCAAGGGACAGGGTATCGCCCTTAACCATCCCATGGTGAGTGTAAGGCAACCGCTTCATATCCCTTCCATCTACCAAAACCTGCCAATTGTTACCTAGATCCTTTCTTTCGTTGAAAAGGTCACTTGCTCCTTTGAGCTCTGGTTGCCACAGATTCTTGCTATTAAGGGCAGCCTCCTCCATCGCCCGTCTCATGGCCAGGCAAGTGGCTCCGACAATATTGAATTCTTCAATCTCCTCAATCGATGCATGCCCCGTACCTGAAAAGATTTCTCCTTCCTTTACCAAATTCTCGATTACTTCAAAAAGCACTTCTCTTTGCGTCTCTGAAAATTGCTTGGAATCATTGATGTGTTCAGTCTTTTTTCGGTTTCTCGCCGAACCAAAAAAAGGATTTGGGATGATCACACACCCTGCAACCACCGGCCCAGCAAGGCACCCCCTACCCGCTTCATCGACGCCTACAACTCCCTTCTGGCCCTGAGCAAGCTTGCGGTCATGAGTCCAGCGGGGATTGGGCATTTATCTTTTTCCCCAGTTCGGGTTCCA
>JAYPAW010000070.1:0-4914 GCA_038123915.1 Opitutales bacterium | reverse complement strand
GAACCCCAACTAAAGGTACCAAAAACCTCTGTGCTACCATTACACCACCAGGCTAGAGTTGATTTATACTGCCCCTTAGTCCATTAAAGTCAAGGAACTACATCACAAGAAAACAATATGTCTAAAGCAAAATACAAACGTATTATTTTAAAAATAAGTGGCGAAATTTTGGGCAACCGGAACGCTGGTGAACCGATCTTTGCTCAGTCCTTAGAAAAAATTTGTGAAGAAATCAAAGCGGTCTCCGATATGGGGGTTGAGGTGGGGCTCGTGGTAGGTGGAGGAAATATTTTTAGAGGCTTACAAGGTGCAGACAAGGGGATTGATCGAACCACTGGTGATTCCATGGGTATGCTTGCCACGGTAATCAATGGTCTTGCCCTGATGGACAGACTCGAAAAAATGGGTGCTGTGGTGCGGGTCCAAAGTGCTATTCCCATGGACAAACTGGCGGAACCCTACATCCAGCGCCGGGCAATTCGACACCTTGAGCGGGAGAGAATCGTCATCTTTGTGTCAGGAACGGGCAACCCTTACTTTTCCACCGATACCACTGCCGCCTTGCGTGCCAGTGAAATCTCCGCTGACATTATTCTCAAAGCCACCAAGGTCGATGGTATCTACGACAAAGATCCACACAAACATACTGACGCTCAAAAATTCAACGAACTCACCTATATGGAATGCTTGGAAAAGAGATTGTCTGTCATGGACTCAACGGCATTTTCTCTATGCATGGACAACCGGATGCCCATCCTCGTTTTTGATCTGCAACAAGAACAATCCATCCGCAAGGCTGTATGCGGTGAACAGATCGGAACCATTGTCCGTTAATTCTTTTTATCTTCTATCCATTCCATTTTTACCAACCCAATAAGCACCATGGAAACTGAACCAATCTTTACGAAATTAAAAGAAGACATGAATAAATCTGTCGATCATGTCTTGAGTGAATTTGCTACATTGCATACCGGCAAAGCCAACCCATCAATGGTGGAAGGAGTGACGGTGGATGTTTACGGATCTTCGATGAAACTTCGTGATGTGGCTGCAATCACAACTCCAGATTCCAGGACGATTCAAATTCAAGCCTGGGACAAGGGCACCGTCGGACCCATTGAGAAAGCTCTTATTGATGCCAAACTGGGCATCAACCCCATCGTTACCAGTGAGCTGATTCGCTTACCTATTCCTGAGCTTAGCGGCGAAAGGCGCGAAGAGTTATGTAAGATGGCTCAGGGTTTTGCTGAAAATGGAAGAATTGGAGTGCGTGCTTCCCGAAAAGATGGCCTCGATGCCCTCAAGGCGCTTCAAAAAGATGGCCTTCCTGAAGACGACTTTAAAAGAGCTGAAAAAGATGTTCAAAAAATGACGGACGACATGGTCCAGAAAATTAACGAGGCCTTATCCTCAAAAGAATCAGACCTTCGGCAGGTTTGATTTGCACAAATTATTTTCGGGTCCAAACCAAATGAGTAGCTCATGCCAAATCTAAAAAGTTATTCCTAGAATGAACTAGGTTAAGGATGTGGATCAGGAAATTAAGCGGGTTGTAATTAAATTGGGCACCGGCCTACTATCGGCTGGCAAAGGAGAAATTCGTGCCGAAAGGATTTCCCAGATTTGTTCTGGTATTGATGCCCTCAAAAAAGAAGGCGTAGAAGTTATCATCGTTAGTTCCGGTGCCGTTGGTTTAGGCATGGGCAAGCTCGGTCTCGAGCAAAGACCGAAGGAGCTTTCTTTACTCCGTTCATGTGCCTCGATTGGGCAGAGCGAGTTAATGCACGCATGGAAAACCTCACTCGGAAACCATGGCTTGTTGGCTGCACAAATCCTTCTGACTCGAGAAGACTTTAATCAACATGCACGCTCTCAAAAGGTAAAAGAAACAATCGATACCTTACTTCAGCACGGAGTTGTTCCGGTTGTGAATGAAAATGACTCCGTGAGCGATGAGGAACTGAAATTTGGAGATAATGATGTTTTGTCCGCCCTGCTTGCCTCCCTGTCCCATGCAGAACTGCTCATTATTTTAACCACAGCCAAAGGGCTTATGACCACTGCGAGCTCAGGAGTCTTAATCCCTTTCGTCAGCGAGATTACTCCCGAAATTGAAAAGATGGCTGAAGGCACAAAAAGTGCCACTGCGGTGGGGGGTATGGCCACAAAAATTGAGGCCGCAAAAGTGGCTACAAAATCTGGATGTGCAGTATTTATCGGAAGTGGCGAAAATCCTGGTCGCTTACCGAAAGTCATTCAAGGAGATGCCGAAGGAACATTCTTTGCCCCAGCAGGTTTATCGCTTAATCAAAGGAAAAAATGGTTGGCCTTTTTTCCCAGTCCCAAAGGTTCCCTGGAAATTGATCATGGAGCTTGTCAGGCCATTCTTGAGAATGGTGCCAGCCTTCTGGCAAGCGGTGTTATTCGGGCGAGTGGTACCTTTGGGCGAGCCGAAGTTGTCTCCATATTAAATCCAGAGGGTAAAATCATTGCCCGGGGGATCTGTCGCTTTTCCAATCATGAGCTCGATCAAATACTTGGTCAGAACAATGATTCGGTTCTTTCGCTACACCCATGGAGCCATCGCCCAGAAGTGGTTCACCGCGATTTCCTTGCCCCATTAATTCAGAAAGAAAGTTCTGAGGAAGAGTAAGATGTACGACTACGAAGATGAAGAGGATGATTTGTTTGGCCCCCCTCCTCAAGCGAGCAAACCCACCAAGCAAAAAGGAATTGATTTTAAAAAAGAATTAAATGAGGACCAGTTTAGAGCGGTTACCGCTCCAGATGGGCCCGCACTCGTTTTAGCCGGAGCCGGTTCAGGAAAAACCAGAACCTTAACATACAGGGTAGCATATCTCCTCGAAAATGGTGTGCCGCCTGAATCCATTCTTTTATTAACTTTTACGAATAAGGCTTCCAAACAAATGCTTGAACGGGTGGAAGAGTTAACTGGTATTGGAAGCCATCGGTTCCTCGGAGGCACCTTTCATCATGTGGGCGGTCAGGCTCTTCGTCTCTTTGGTGACCTTATTGGTCTTCCCAGAAGCTTCACTATCCTTGATGATGGGGATTCAGACGCATTGCTTAATGAGGTCATTCGTGAAATCGATCCTGACTTTTTTAAGGCCAAGGAAAACCCCAAAGCTAAGCCCATCAAAGGATTAATTAGTTTTGCCCGCAATGTGGGCAAGGATGTTGAGGAAGTTGCCCGGGCAAGGTATCCTGCCAATCGAGAATTGATCACCAAAATCGATCAATTTTTGGATGGTTACACCAAAACAAAACTTGCCCGAGGTTTAACGGATTACGATGATTTACTTGTTTTCTGGCTCACCTTGTTAGAGAAGCATGAAGAAGCTCGGCAGTACTTTCAGAATCGATTTTCTCATATTTTGGTCGATGAATATCAGGATGTTAATTCATTGCAGGCAAGAATCGTGGACCATGTGGTCTCGAACCATCAGGTTATGGCGGTTGGGGATGATGCCCAATGTATCTATACCTGGCGGGGTGCTGATTTAGATCAAATTCTCTCTTTTCCAGACAGGCATCCAGGAACTAAGATTTTTAAAATTGAGACCAATTACCGTAGTTCGCCAGAGATCTTGCAACTTGCCAACGGCATCCTCGAAAACCGCACCTCTGAAAAAAGCTTCAGCAAAGAACTCAAAGCCTCGAAACCCCACCAAGACTTACCCAAAGTCATTCCGACATTGGATGGGTACCAGCAAGCAGATTTTGTGATTTCTAAAATCGAAGAGCTCTACAATTCAGGTGCTGAGTATGACCAGATCGCCATCCTTTACCGTGCACATTATCATGCGATGGAACTACAAGTCGAACTTTCCCGTCGCGGTCTTCCTTTTCTTATAACCAGTGGATTAAGATTTTTTGAACAAGCCCATGTCAAAGACTTGGTTGCTCAACTAAGATTTGTCGCGAACCCCAAAGACAATACGGCTTTTCTTCGCTTTGCCTGCCTTCTGCCTAAAGTAGGTGAAAAAACTGCGATCCGTTTATTAAAACTAGCGAATGGATTGGCGAAAGAAATGTCCATTTCCGTGTGCGAGGCGTTAGGGAATGAAAAGGTTCTCCAAAAAGTACCCAAGGACGCAAAAGAAGATTGGGAGTCTTTGTGTGAAACCTTGGTCGAAATTCACAAAGTTGCCGCAAACTCATCCCCTTCTGTTGTTGTGGAAGAAGCGATCGGGGGATGGTACCAATTATATCTTCGGGCCACTTACGAAAATTGGCCACGAAGGGAAGAGGACTTGGAAAGTTTAGTAGACTTTGCCTCCAAGCACGAAACTTTGGCTGAGATGCTTTCTCAGCTGGTTTTATTAAGCTCAGAATCTGGAGACCGTGTCGTTAAGCATGGCGAAAGTTGTATCCGTTTATCCACGATTCATCAGTCCAAAGGTTTAGAATATCCCCATGTTTTTATCATCGGATTGGCAGATGGTCTTTTTCCGAATAAACGGGCGATCGATGGTGAAAGTGATTTGGAAGAAGAAAGAAGACTTTTTTATGTCGCTTCGACCCGGGCAGAACGCTCGCTTTTTTTACTCTACCCTACCCTGGCCAATCAAAAAGGAACCCCTGTTCGTCTGATGCAAAGCAGATTCCTCAAAGAACTGCCGGATTCGAGGTATGAAATTCATAACGCCCACTCCCATCGGGGATTTGGTCGGGAGCGATCTTACGGCCAATCAGGATGGAGCAGGTACGGCAGAGGGTATTAATATATCTTGAGAACTCAATTTTAGGAAATCGCTTTTTCAAGGGCTTTCCAACCTAACATCGCACAATCCATTCTCTCGGGATAATGAACCAGAGATTGGTAAACGAGCATGTCGCCCTTCCAAGCTGGCTCCTCTTGCTGACCTTTGGTCCATTGATCTAATTGCCCCA
>JAYPAW010000069.1:0-4926 GCA_038123915.1 Opitutales bacterium | reverse complement strand
GCGGCGATGGATGAAGCTGGTTTTGGTAATTGCCGAAATTATGGCGAATGTTCAGCGGCCTGCCCCAAAGACATTTCCTTGGATTACATTGCCAAGCTGAACCGCGACTACGCCAAGGCGAAGATCAAAAAAGTATTTTCTTAAGCTAAGCACCCCTCTGCGTTCAAGGCAGATCAAATAGGGTTGCGGGATGTTTCCTGCTTTGGGATGATATGATCCATGTCAGAACATGGGAAACAGGTCACCTGGGGTGGACGTTTTAAAGACGGTCCAGATTCTTTGATGCTCGCATTTGGCGAGTCGGTTTCCTTTGACCAACGACTCGCCCCTTATGACCTTCAGGGAAGCCTCGGCCATGCCTCTATGCTTTTGGCGGTGGGCATCCTAAATCAGGATGAATTCAATCAGATTGAAAACGGCCTTAAGGAACTGGCTGAAGAGGTAAAACGGGGGGACTTCCAGTGGAAGATGGAGCTGGAAGATGTCCACATGAATTTGGAACAGGCCCTGCGTGCCAAGACCGAAGCTGCAGACAAGTTGCACACTGGGCGCAGCCGGAACGATCAGGTTGCCACCGATGTGCGGTTGTTTTTTAAGGACGCCTGCTCACAGTTGCGTGAGAGGATCGAGCAGACCATGTCCTCTTTGCTTACCCTGGCAAAAAATCATGCCACCACGGCTATCCCTGGATACACTCATTTACAACGGGCCCAGCCGGTGACGGTCGGGCATCATTTGTTGGCTTATGTGGAGATGCTTGGGCGCGATCACGAACGCTTTTCCAATGTGGCCAATCATGCCAATGTTTGCCCCCTGGGCTCGGGTGCGATCGCCGGTTCCACTCTTCCTTTGGATCGGGCACTGGTTGCCAAAGCCCTTGGATTTGTGGACGAGCAAGGGGAGCCCAGGCTCACCCCAAATGGAATGGATGCGGTCGCAGACCGGGATCTTTTTGTGGAGTTTGCCTCTGCTTGCTCTCTATGTTCTTTGCACCTTTCCCGGTTGGCAGAGGATTTGATTCTGTGGAATTCATCGGAGTTTGGATACCTTCGCTTGCCCGATGCTTTCACCACTGGTTCTTCGCTGATGCCCCAAAAGAAAAACCCGGATTGCTTTGAGTTAATCCGCGGAAAAACCGGTCGTGTCATTGGCAACCTTACCAATTTACTGGTTACCATCAAAGGCCTTCCTTTAACCTACAATCGGGACCTGCAGGAGGATAAGCCTCCGGTTTTTGATTCCTTCGATCAGCTTGCCATTTGCCTTGCGGTCACAGCGGGTGCGTTGGATGGTGCCCACATCAATGAGGAAAAATGTCTCGAGGCCGCATCCGACCCTTTGCTTTTGGCCACGGACCTGGCCGATTATCTGGTCGAACTTGGGATTCCGTTCCGACAGGCACACCATGTGGTCGGTGCCCTGGTTGCCCGTGCTGAGGAGGCCCAAGTTTCTTTACCCGAATTATCCGATGAGGATGCCCAATCCATTTGCCCGCAAATCGGAAAGGATTGGCGAGAGGTCTTTGATTTGACCCGTGCCTTTGCCAAGCGTGAAAAACCCGGCATGCCAGGCCCCAATCAAATATCAGAGAGAATAAAATTCTGGGAAGGAATTCTCGGTTCTTGAAAATCAGGCATACCCAGTACCTGGGTGTTTCCCTGTTTGGATTTATTCTCTTAACTTCAAGCCTATGGGCCCGTACTTGGACAACTGTGGAAGGGAGCCGGACTGAGGGTGAACTCCTTTCTGTGCAGGACAACCAGGTAACTTTACGGATCGATGGGCGGGAATATCTATTTCCTGTTACCCGTTTTTCGAAAGCAGACCGGGCATACCTGCTCAACTGGCAAAGGGAGAAACGATGCATGGTTTGTTTAAAAGCAGTGCAGGGAGACCAAATGAAAGCGGGGAGTGAGATTTACCATCCATCCTGTTTTACCTGCCTGGTCTGCGAGCGTCCCTTTATGGACGGTCAGGCAATTCGCCGAGATGAGTGGGGTGGAATGGTCCATGGTGAGCATTTTAGACAGGCTCATTCCTGTGGGAGTTGCGGTCGGTTGATTTCTCCCAAAACCATTCGGCCCGAACAGATTTTTCCCGATAAACGGGTCAGTTGCCTCCCATGCCTAAAAGAAGCGGTGAGTGATGTCACTCAACTGCAGGCGGTATCAAGGCGGGTTCGTACGGGTTTGTCTGAACTAGGATTACCTTCACCAACTGGGCCTCTGTCGATGAAGATGGTCTCTCAGGATACATTGAACCGTGAGATCGAACGGGCTCATGGTCGGGGGAGTTTACGCGGCTTAACCCTGACCACTTTCCGTACCATCACTGGTGGACCCAATGCAGGAACCACTTTTACCCACGAGGTCTGGGTGTTGTCCGGGCTGCCGGTGGCCGAGTGTGTTTCCGTATTGGCTCATGAGTTTGGTCATGTTTGGTTAAACGAAAATTATATTGATGCCTCCCCTCCGGCGGTGGAAGGGTTTTGCAATCTGCTTTCGATGCATGCCTTACTCAAAGACACCAGTAAATTAGCCGATGTTTTGCGCAAAAATTTACAGATGAGTGATGATTATGTCTATGGGCGTGGATTTCGGGAGATGAACAAACGATTAGAAAAGCTTGGTTGGCCTGGTTTGCTGAGGGATTTGTCCACCCGACGGGTTCCTTTGAACCAAAGACGAAAGTAGAAGAGTCCGGCCCTTACCTACTTGGGAAGAGCCAAAGCTTGAAGGATACGACCGTGCACCTCCGTTGCCTGAATGGGCTTATCAGTGGGGTGGATGGAGTGACCAAAGATCACTGGCCAATCGAGCTTATCCTTCGGGATGGCCCCATGGCTCCCTTGGACCAGTTCCGGTTTCAGGGGAATTAAATCCATAAAAATCCGGAACCCCAGTTTTTTAGCTAAAATTTTTCCGGCTGCTTTTAAAAAAGGAAAGGGAATGGATGGATCCACAAAAAGCTCGGCCGGATCATACCCATATTTCCGGTGCACATCCACACACCGGGCAAAATCCGGGGCGAGGCCATCATCCAACCAGTGATAGTAAGCAAACCAGCTATCCTCTTCCGCGATTAAAATAAGATCTCCGGCACGGTCATGGTCGAGCCCATATTGGGCCCGGTCCTTTCCGGCGATTACCCGGGCGACCCCTTCCAGATTTTCCAAATCCTTACGCAACTGATCATGGAAAGCATTCTCATCCCGATTGATATAAACATGGGCCACCTGGTGGTCGGTTAATGCGAAAGCAGCCGATCCACCACAGTCCAAATATTCCAGCCCAAGTTCCTTTTTGATATTCAGGTGACCTAACTCGCGCAGGGCACGGTTGGGGTAGATCACTTTCTTCGCCGGCGTGATTCCATATTCTGAAAGCATCATCACCTGCACCCCTCGCTTTTGGTAGAAAGAGAGCAAGTCACCCACCAGGGAATCCAGTTGACTCACTGCTTTTTCTGCTTCGGGTGAATCTGGGCCATACCTTTGCAGATCATAATCCAGGTGGGGGAGGTAGACCAGGGACAGCTCGGGAGCTTCTTTCTCCTCCATCCACTTTGCCGACTTTGCAATCCACTCGCTTGAGGGTAAGCCGGCCCGGGGGCCCCAGAAGGAAGGGAAGGGGAATTCTCCCAGGTCTTTCTTGATCTCATCCCGAATGGAAAGCGGATGGCTGTGCACATCAAAAGTCTTCAATCCATCCGACCGGTAGAGGGGGCGGGGAGTGATCGAAAAATCTGCACTGCTGTACATATTAAACCACCAAAAAAGGTTGGCACATCTGAAATTTGGACGATCTTTGCGAATGGTTTCCCACACTTTTTCACCACCCACCAACCGGTTGGATTGTTTCCAGAAGTGATGCTCGTGCAGGGTGCGGTCATACCACCCGTTCCCCACAATTCCATGTTTGCTGGGCAGGGAGCCGGTTAGGTAGGTGGCTTGGGCGGAGCAGGTGACCGCTGGGCAAACGGGCTCAATCACTTGAGCCTGTCCGGATGTGCTTTCGATAAATTGGTTTAAGTTGGGGGTGTTTTTCCCAAGCAAACGGCTGCATAACCCAACCAGGTTGAGCACGGCCAATCGGGGCTCCTGTTTCGAACCCGGCATCTTAACCAGTTAAGCTTGGGTGTGGGCGAGGGTGCGCGTACGCAACTCATCCAACGCATAGAGCACTTGCTGGTTGTCCATTTGATGGACTTCCACTCCCTGGCCAAGTGCCTGAATCAGGGTAATGGTGAGCTTCCCTCCCAGGTGTTCCCTGAACTCTTCCAACCCATCCAGAATGATCGAACCATTCATTTCGTTCTGAGCATGAAGCAAAGGATGGTAAATTTCAAAGTTTAGAGACTGGAGGAGGGTGATGACCCGCTCAGCAGCCTGCTCTTTGAGTAGACCCACCCGTGCACAATAAAGCACATCCGCAGCCAGACCGATGGCCACCGCATCTCCATGACCGACCCGAAAGCCCGACATGGGCTCCAGCTTATGGGCGATCCAATGGCCAAAATCCAGGGGTCTTGCCGAACCCCGCTCAAAAGGATCGCCGGATCCAGCAATATGGTCGAGGTGAAGGGCGGCACTCCGCCGGATCAGTTGTTCCATCGCTGTTTGCTCAAACCGGGAAAGTTCGGCCGATTTTTCTTCGATCCATTCAAAAAATGCCCGATCCCGGATTAAGGCCACCTTGATTGCCTCCACATAGCCAGCCCGCTTTTGGGAGTCGGGTAAGGTGCGGAGAAAAGAAAAATCATTGATCACTGCATCGGGAACCGCAAAGGTGCCCACCCAGTTTTTCTTCCCAAAAAAATTGATTCCATTTTTTACTCCCACGCCCCCGTCTCCCTGGCTCAATGTCGTGGTAGGGAAGCGTACCAGGCGTACGCCACGGTGGGCGGTGGAGGCGGCAAAGCCAACGA
>JAYPAW010000068.1:0-5086 GCA_038123915.1 Opitutales bacterium | reverse complement strand
AAGCTCTCAAGCAGATGCAAAGCAAAGTCTCCAATATGCAAAATGCATTTAAGGGGAGTGCGGTAAAAAAATCTGGTCTGAGTCCATTAACCCTTGTTGCTTTTGCACTAGCTGGTCTAAGCACACTGGGAATGGTAGGTCTCTTTCTATCGATTGATGATTCAGTTGCTGAACGGGCAAATACCTTGGCCAAAGAAGTCGAAAAGCTTGAAAAAAATGAAAATTTCTACCTCCAACTGAAAAAACAATTGGAGGGGGAGAATGCCGAAATGGTCCAAGAGACAAGTGCTCTCAGGCAGGACAAAGAAAATCTTAAGCAAGAAGTCGCAGATTCCGCAGAAAAAGTGGATGAACTTAAAGACGAGATTCGTAGCCTGGAGAGGGACCTAAGCCGGGCAAAAGACGACATTGTGCGAGCCCAAAGAGCTCGCCCAGTTGAAACCGAACCGGTGGACTCAGGAAAGCTCGTGGTGAGCCAAACCTTTGTGGATGAAGTGATCAAATGGGCACATAAATACTCCACACTGGCATTTCCTGCTGAAGTTTCGGTGGTCCAGGAACCTGTCACCCTGATGGATCGTTCCCAGCAAGTTCAGGTGCCTGTTTCTCCGGGTGGTAAGCTTCGAGCTACCCGGTTCCATCCATCTGCAAAAGACTACATAGTGGTGGCTCAATTAAACAGCGATAAACTCCTAGCCACTGTTAAAATTGACAATACCAGCTTGGTTGAATCTTTGGCCTCCAAGTATACCAGGCACATGAATTCTATGGGGAACTCAGTGAAAAATCCCTACGAAAAAAAAACTCTAGATAACTCGCCTGGTTCCTTTAAACCGCTGGCAGATACATCTGGATCATCCTTTAGAAGCTCGAAATCAAGTGTTTCGGGTGAGGCCCAACCGACTTCTACTGGCACCCTTATTCAGAGTAAAGCACTGATGCCTCAAAAGGATGAAAACTTCTTAAAAGCCACCGATCCGGGGTCTGCATCCAGTTCTCAAAACGACCACGGCACGGGGTGTGTTTGTAAGGACTGCCGGGCAAAGAAAATTGGCAAGGGTAGTTTGTTTCCTGAATAAAGTTCTTACAGAGGAGAAAATAGGGCATATATGCCTGCACCCACCAATGCGGAGATGACCGATATAATCAGGTAGGCATTTTGATTATTCCAACGGGTAAATCTTTCCCAGCCTGAGTACCAGTACACAGAAACCTCTTCCCCATGGCGATACCTTTGCAGATCTTCGAGGAAGGCGGTGGCATTGGAGAAGCGATGACCTCGGGAGCGATGCAGTGCCTTCATACAAATTGCCTGTAAATCTCTTGGGATTTTTCTTTCAGGAGCCACTTCTCTGGGTAAGCGGTAGGGTTCTTCCAAAAGCTTCTGTTTGATTTCTGTGATATCATTCCCTTGCAGAAAAGGTTGCAAGGTAAGCATCTCAAAGAGAAGGATGCCCAGGGCAAATACATCTGATTTTTCATCCAAATCACTTAATCCACGGGCAATTTCTGGAGTCATGTACAAAGGCGTGCCGTAATGAATCCCACTTCGGGTTAGGCTAAGGTCTTTTGTATTTCCTTCTTCACCGAGCTCTTTGGCCAGGCTTTTGCCTCCCAGTACTTTGGCAAGCCCCCAATCGAGCACATAGACCTCACCAAATTTACCAACGATGATGTTAGCTGGTTTTAAATCGCGGTGAACCACGCCGATTTCGTGGGCATAGGCAATCGTTTGGCAAACCTGGATAAGAATATCAAGCAAGCGGGGTAGCGGGAATTTATCCACTGCTTCAGGGACTTCGTGTTTTAAATCGAGGAGGATTTGGCGAAGATCTTGTCCGTATACCCTCTTCATGGTGAAGAACAACTGGCCTTCACGATCCCGTCCAAGTTCATAAACCGGAACGGTGCCTGGGTGTTGAATGTTGGCCGTTACTCTGGCTTCACGGACAAATCTTTGTGTCTCAATGTCCGAGTCCTGTAAATCTTGGTGAAGTGTTTTGTAGGCAACTTTTCGGTGCAGGTTAACATCTTCGGTAAGATACAATTTTGCAGTTCCCCCTTCGCTCAGGGGCTTTAACTCATCATATTTTAAGGAACCGCTTTTCCATGCACGTGGAAGGAGTTCATCAGTCTTCTCCTGATTAAGGCGATGGTTTTCCTCCTCTTTCTTGATCACGATAGGTAACTGAAATTTAATTTAATCTAGATTTACCAAGGGTGCAAGGATGCGGATGAAATTAAGGTCGTTTAGGCATTTTCCCACCAATATGCTTGGTCTTCCTTTTACGGGCGAGGGCCATTTGCTTTTGTCTTTCTCGGAGCCCCTCTTTTCTTTCGGGAGAGAGTTTGGAGGCACACCTTGGGCAGGATACACCGGCTTCGAATTCAGGGGACTGGTAGTCATCTTCGGCGAGTGGCCATCGGCATGAAAAGCAAAGTTCGGTGGTGCCATCTGCGAGTCCGTGGACCACAGATACCCGGTGGTCAAAAACAAAACATTCCCCCCGCCACTTGCTCTGTTCTGGGCTCACTTTCTCGAGGTAGTTAAGGATGCCTCCTTTTAAATGGTAAACTTCCTCGAATCCGTTTTGAACCAAGTGTGCCGAAGCTTTCTCACAACGAATTCCACCCGTGCAAAACATGGCCACTTTTTTCTTTTTCGAATCCCCCCATCTTTGATCAACAAAATCGGCCCATTGACCAAAGGTTTGAGTCTCGGGATTTATGGCTCCTTCGAAGCTGCCGATTTCCACTTCGTAATCATTTCTTACATCAATCACCTCAATATCAGGCTGAGAAATAAGATCATTCCATGCCTCTGGCTCAACATATTTCCCTGAGCCATTCGATGGGAGAATGGATGGGTCTCCCAGAGTGACGATCTCAGGTCTTACAAGGATTCGAAGGCGATAAAAAGTGGACCGTGGGGTCGTCATGGATCGGATCGGAAGGTCCGAGAATCGCTCATCTTTGCAAACGAAGCCAAGAAACTGATCCAATCCATCCGGTGAACCGGAAAGAGTGGCGTTAATTCCTTCATTTGCCAAAATTAAGGTGCCAGATATTTGCTCTCTTTCTCCGATTTCTTCCAGTTTTGGTTTCCATTGAGCGTGCTCAGGAAACTCCGCAAATTTATAGAAGGTGATGACTTTTTGCTCCATCGAAGATGCGATCTGAATGCCCTAAACGTATTATCCGCGAACTGTTTGCAGCCAAAAATCAGCCATCAGGGCGGAGCCATTGGGAGTGGGGTGCACCCCATCACCTGCCCAATGCTGGGGAGGAGCATATTTAATTGCCTCATCAAACATCTCCTGAAAAGGAACAAATGCAGTCGAAAATGTATCCGAGACCTTGCGGGCGGATGCTCGGTAACGGTCAAATTCTGGAAACCAGTTTTCTTTGACAGCACCACATTTCAAAACAAAGGGTTCACATATAACCAGCTGAACATTGGGGAGGGCTTTCTTTGTTTTCTCCAAAAGGGCCATGTAATCATCCTCATATCTTTGCACGGTGCCATCATACTTACCCTGAAATCCATGCCAGATATCATTTACACCAATCAGAATGCTGAGGATATCAGGCTTGTGGTCGAGGCAGTCGCGTTGCCACCTTGCATCGAGTTGATGGACTTTATTACCGGAAATACCACGGTTAAAGATGGTAAGGTTTAAGTTCGGACGACTGGCGAGGAGGGCAGAGGTGGCCATACTTGCATATCCGTTCCCCATAGAGATTTGATCATTGGGTTTTGGAGATTCCCGGTTTTGACGACCGGCATCGGTAATTGAGTCACCCTGAAATAAAATGGTCATACCCTTTTCCAGACGAATCTTTGCGTGTGTGTCCCCTTTTTGTGCGTGTGCGGTCGAAACCAAACTTGTGGCGATTCCTGAAAGAGCGAATCCTCCAAGCAACTTCCTTCTCGAAAAAGTGGGTAATTCCATCATGGCTCGATCAAACAAATTTACTTGTTCTCTGGCAATGAGTATCTCGATTGATTTTGACGCTTGCCCAAGTGGGGGAGGGATCGGCATTTTACCGCCAATGAATCCAGAACAAATTCTCTTAGACAAAAATATAAGTTTACCTCCAACTCCAGCGGCAGCTGGTATGTATAAACCCATGATGATTAGCGGTAATCTCGCTTACTTATCCGGTCATTTGCCCATATTGGCAGACGGAACCATGCTGGTGGGCCAGGTTTCGGTTGATTGCACCATAGAGGAGGGCAGTGCAGCCGCCCGTCAAGTGGGTCTAAATATGCTGGCCACTTTACGGGCTGGATTAGGCTCCCTGGATCGTATATCCCGGGTGATTAAGTTACTTGGTTTAGTCAATGCACCGGCAGGTTTTACCCAACACCCCTTGGTGGTCAATGGTTGTAGTGAACTTCTTAAAGAAGTCTTTGGCGATGATACTGGTGTGGGTGCAAGAAGTGCATTTGGAGTGTCCGGTTTACCCGCAGGTGCCATTGTTGAAGTCGAGGGTATCTTTGAGCTGAAGGAGTGAGTTTCCCGAAGAAAGTTCTGACCTTACTTATCCTCTTCCTGGTTGGTTTTTCTTTTCTACTTATTTTTCACAGTCAGCTACTTACCTTGTATGGTACATGGTTCGTGGTCAGAAATGCACAACCGGGTGCAGATGCAATTATTTGCCTTTCCGGGGATCGGGAGACCCGTACGCCTGAGTGCTTAAGGCTGTGGAAAAATAAATTCGCTCCCAGACTTTTTGTTACTCAGGAAAAGCCGAAAAACAAAGAATTTAACCAGCTTGAGCTCAGCCATTTGGAATTTGCTGAAGCAGTAACCAAGCGAATGAAATTGGATGCGAAGTGGGAACTTTTGCCCTCCCTGAGCGATGGGGCTACTTCCACCTTTGACGAGGCTGAGGATGCCCTTGCTTTGGCAAAGGCTGAAGGTTGGCAAAGAATCATACTCGTTACCGATGAATTTCATACCCGCCGGTCTTTGCTTGCCTTTGAAAAGGTATTTGAAGGGAGCGAGGTGGAGGTGCAGGTTGCCGGTGCACCCAATGAGGTTTTTGGGGTGGATGACTGGTGGAAATCAGACCGTGGGAT
>JAYPAW010000067.1:0-5118 GCA_038123915.1 Opitutales bacterium | reverse complement strand
TCGCGAATCGAAATTTTCTTAGACCTCGCTGAAACTGAGCTTCTTGAAAATTATAAGAAGAAAGAATTTCTTATGATTAGAAGGGACCAACCCCGGGCAGTGGTTCATCCACGCAAGGATGTTGCTCTGCGCCAACTAATCGAATCAGCATATGAAGAAGGGGATTTATCTAAGAAAGAGTTCGATCGTTATACTAAGCGTTGTGATGACCTGCACTCTCTTTGGGAAAAGCAATGGCATTCGGCAGACAAAAAAGCACGCACTTTGGGCTACGATCGATAACCCAACCAAGGAATCAATTCAATATTTAGGCAACGATGGATTAGATTACCTGGATATGCTTCTTGCGGGTAAGCAAACCGAAGAGGGCAGGCAGATAAGCTAATCCAATCACGGCAACCTGTGCACCGATAAAAATCATCAGGGGCATGAACGCCTTGTCCATGAAACCATAGGCATGCAGACCCACACCGAGCATATTGGTCCCAAACCAGGACCACGCAGTGACCACATTCCCAAAAATAGCCAGGGCAGAAAGACCACGTATTTTAGCGACCCCAGCCCAGCGGGCATGGAGGATGATTGCGTTCCAAATCACAATCAATAAAGCACCGTTTTCCTTGGCATCCCACCCCCAGAATCTTCCCCAGGATTGATCGGCCCAAATTCCGCCAAGAACGGTACCCACGAGGCTGAAGAAGAGGGAGAAACAGGTCACTCCAAAGATCATCGAAAGCAATTTACTGTTCAGTTCTTTCCCATCATTTTCTCTTTTAAATAAAAAGCGTAAGAGAAGAGAAAATACATAAGCTATCCCCAGGAATCCGGCCAGAAAAGTGGTGGAATATCCAATGGTTATGGTGACCACATGAGTGGCGAGCCAGAAGTTGGAGTCGAGCACCGCACGCATCATCTCCATCGTATCTCCAGAGGGATTGAGAGAGGAATCAATGCTCAGGTTATGGGCAACCACCAATCCACCAAAACCGATCAACGAGCCCATCGAAGATGCGATCCCTAAGCGTAGGAATTTTTCGGTCAGAAAGCACAAAAGCACGGCACCCCAACTGATAAAGAGTGCAGAGGAGTAGAGGTTGGTGACCGGTGGTCTGCCTTCGATGTACATTCTCCCTGCCAGACCAAAAGTATGGGCAAGTAAAACCAATCCAGTCAAGATGTAGGCACTATTGAGCAGGGTTTTGGATGCCTCATTGGTACCAATGCCTGGTTTCCTGTATCCGGAAAGCAACCAGGACGAGCAGGCGATGACCAGAATCCAGATATATCCAATCGAACTTCGGTAGAAAGGCTCATACCCATTGTAAGTTTTTTCAAAAGCGATGGTTCCTGTGTCGCTTTGAGCTCTTTGATCAATTTGGTTACGGATTTTCCCAACCAGTGTGTTGAACAAAACGGCGTCAGAGTTTCGGTATGCGATTCCGAGTTGCTCATAATCCTCGATGATCGGATCAATTCCTTTTCGCAACTTGATCGCTTCCGCATACTGGGCAGCAAAGAGAGCGGTGCTGTCTAATTTTAAGTTCTCGCGAATGCTCTGAATATTTTCGACCAGTTCCGTTTCCTCCGTGCGAACCAGGGATTGTACGGTTGCAATAAAACGGGTTGGGTCGATGGTTGCTTTCTCTTTGGATTCCAGTGGTTCTGCACCCACGAGCGATTCCCCAATCTTTCTCCATTTCCCTCCAGACTCACCAGTTTCAGGAGGAAGGGGGAAAAACTCCGCATACAAATTATACCTCGCGTAGTAATCGATGAAGTACATCAAAGGCCCAAGAGCCTCCTTGTTGCCCAGCACGATTTTTTCTGGGTGCTTGATTAAATCTGCGGTGAGTTGGCGAAACCTTTGATACTCACTCGTCCGGTCCTTATCCTTTTCGGAATCGTAAAAAAGTGGTTCCAGTTCTGCATGGTCGTGAACAGAAGAGGACGGGGCGTGCGGAGGGGGAACAAGGGTGGTCTTGAGGTTTCGGTACAGGACCAGTCCGTGGTACAATTCAATGATGTTTTGCTCGAAGTAGTTACGGAACTCCCTCTCTACTTTTCCGGCTTCCTGTGCACTGGCCTCAATCTCTTCGATAAAAGGTTCCAGATCACGGTAAGAAAAATGCTTCCCGTCCTGCACTAATTTTTTTCCAATCAACCCAAGCACCTGGTCGTGGTCGATCAGGAAAGTTTTAAGTTCGTCCGCCCGTTCCGGTGCGAATAACACATCTGCGAGCCACTGGATCGCAGGTACCTTGGTATCGTTTTCATCCAAGGCAGTGCGCTTGTTTCGCAAAACCAGCAGGGTATTTCTGGCCACGCTGTCCATCGGTTTTACCCGTCCGCCCCGCAGCACAGGTATCCGGGAAAAAGCATCGAGGTTGATGACTTCTTCCTTTCCATCCTTTTCAGATTTAAAGAAATCCAACAGGGATGCCTGGGTGTACCGGTTGGGCAAAAATACAAAGTAGATCCCACAGAGGATGAGTACCCATGATAGAATTTTGAGCTTTTTGGACTTCTTTTCTTCGTTCATGAGGATGCCAGGCTAGCCTTAGAGGATTTCGTAAGAAAGCGCAGTAAATGGAAACTGAATTGCCAGAGTAAACCAATCGATACCAAGACACATGCGATATAAGGAACCAGCCAGCTTGGGTTGCGTACGACTTGAAACACAGTGTAGTCGGCCGCCTTGTTCATTTGATACTGGTAGAATGTTTTACCAGCATGCCGGAGGGGGGTGTTCATGTAAACCAGGGCCCTGCGGGTTTGGTTTTCTTCCATTTTCAAAACAATCTCACTCTCAAAATTGAAAGGGATATCTGTGCCCTGGTAAAATTCATTGGCGATTCCAAGCAACTCAATGGAGTAGGGCAGGTATTCTCTTTGCGGGCGCAGGGTTGCTCCCCACAGCCTGCCATTTGTGCGGATTGGTTGGAAAGCAAGATCCCCCATCTTGGGGTTAATTTGGGCCCACCAATGGTTGCCCGCAGGGTGGGAAATCGCTGCCCAGCATCCTAAGCTTTCCGAGCCATCGAATAATTCAAAGACCACATATCCAAAATTCATTCCTTCACTGCTGAAATCCTCTGGTTTAGGGCGAATCTCCAAATTGGCGGTTTGGATGACTCCACGGTTTACTCCTTTAGCGGGACCTGAAATTTTCTGGGCTGGGGGCAGGGAATTGAATTCACAGTTTGGTCCAAAATCCAAAACCTTTACCTTAAATGGTAAATCTTTGGCGTAGTGAATCCCGCCCTCTTCAAGCAATTCCTGGGGCAGGGCAACCACCTGCTCAGTGTCCGGGTTGGTCACATCAATAAAGGCTAGTTCCACGCCGTGGAAGCGTTCGAGGTAATTTTTCGATTCTCCCTTATCAATTTGCATACGGGACTCTTCCTGCATCGCCTGAGTGGCGAGCTGTCCAATCAAAAGCATGATGATGCCGAGGTGGATGAATTGAATGCCCATCTTTTTTCCCGTCCACTGAAAACGGGTAATGAAAGCGGCAATCAGGTTGAGGATGAGTAATCCGCCCAACAGGTATCCACCGGGAATGGGAATGGGGATGGAGTCTAAGTATTCACCTCCCCAGAACTGGGTGGGGTAATACCAGATCCCATACATCGATTCAAAAAATTCTGCCTGGGCCCCCCGTATACCCACCCGAACCTGCTCGAGGGTGGCTACGAAAATGAGAACCATCGATAAGCTGAGAAGAGTCAGCGTCAGACGAAGGTCGGCAAAAGGAATGAGCCAGCCAAACCTTTTTCTGCGTTCGCTCAGGGAGGATAGACCTTTGTTTTTTTGGGGCATAGTCAAGCGTTGTCTTTAGTGGTCTCCGAGGCAGAAGGAATCCACCAACCCAAGAAAGTTTTCTTTTTCAGCCTGAGCGAGTGCCCGGTCGCCCATGAGTTTGAGAAACCAGGATCTGTCTTTGTGAAAAAGGATGGCGGCATACAATGCCTGATCCTCAGACTCGGCCAGTACCAGTTTGGCAGGTTTTTCATCGACGGTACGATCGCTCAGGTACTGCTTAAGACCCTCCTCATCCGTTTGTTCGATCCCCACCTGCCCGAGCCAGCGGTTCACATTGGCAAGGATACCACCGACCTGCCCGGGAAATGAGGTGATGGAGAAATCAAGGGATTGTCCGGCTTCATTGGTTACTGCATAGTTTCCAATTCTCATCTGGGTGGAAGCCTTGCGTTCCCAATGAGCAGGAGCTTCCCAGGTTGGTTGGTGGGAAGCAGTCGGGGCTTGAGCGGGGGGTAAAGATGGAGCGATTGCACGAACAGGGGTTTTACCAGCCCGCAGAGTGGTGGATCCGAGGAAAGCATAGAAATTATCCAACTGCTCGTTGACCAATTTTCTGTTGGCTATGAATGGAAAGAGCCAGGTCTGTTCGTTTTGCCGGTGGATTGCAAGCAAGGCAGTTCTGGGTGGGTCCTCTTTTCCGGTCCTATCTTCCAAACGGGCGAGCTCAAAAGTACGGCCCGAGAAGGTCTTTGATTCTAGTAAACCTGTTAGGCTTGTGTCGTTGTAGTCTGCATGACCAAGTTCCCGGGCAAACATATTTACAATACTGGCAGTCTCCACCGATTCCCGAAAAGGCATCACACCAATTCTCCCCTGTGGGCCCTCCTTGGTTTTTACATGAAAGGATCCAGCCATAATTCCGCCCATCCCCGGGTTTTCTCCCCATTCTTCCGGGAGTTGCCAGGCGACTACCGGGCCTTCGTAATGGTTGGGTGCGGTGTAGGATTGGATTTCCGCATTTTCACCACACGAAAAAATACCCAAACAAAAGAGGGTGGGTAAAAACTTGGGCCAATCAGGAATGTGAAACTTCACAGATATCAGAATATGAGAGGGAGAAACGCAGGCAACCCGAAGTGGGCTCTTTTAGGCATTACATTTGAAGAGGACGACATCCCCATCCGCAAAAATATACTCTTTCCCTTCGAGACGTAGCTTGCCCGCTTCGCGTGCCGCACCCATGCTTCCGGCAGAGATTAAGTCCTCGTAGGATACCACTTCTGCTTTGATAAATTTTTTCTCAAAATCGGTATGGATGACCCCGGCACACTGGGGTGCCGTCATGCCCTTACGAAA
>JAYPAW010000066.1:0-5133 GCA_038123915.1 Opitutales bacterium | reverse complement strand
AGAATGAAGTCCAAGTACAACGCATTCATCGGTGGAGTGAGCGAAGATAGACAATTACGAATTTGGAAAGTTCCCTCTTCTGAAAAGGGGGATAAGTAAAGAATGCTCAAAGATTTCGGAGCCATTTTTGACTGGGATGGCGTAGTGGTTGATTCATCCCATATTCATTTAAAAAGCTGGGAGATGTTAGCGGAGGAACTAGACCTTCCTTTACCTAACGACCATTTTGAGCGTGGGTTTGGGAAACGCAACCAGACCATTATTCCTGATATCCTCGGATGGACGAAAAATGTAGAGCTCATAGAAAAGTGGGGGCTCCGCAAAGAAGAAATCTATCGGGAAATTGCCTCTTCGGACGGTATACCTTTGGCCAAAGGATCCAAAGAATTCCTGGAATGGCTACACTCGGAACCTTTTCGTTGTGCCATTGGCACATCCACGGAACGAAAGAATGTGGAACTTGCCATCAAGCAGCATGATTTATCCGATTTTTTCTCTGCCTCTGCTTGTTCGGAAGATGTTCAGGAGGGAAAGCCCAACCCAGAAGTATTTTTAAAGGCAGCAGCAGGACTTTCGATCTCGCCCGCTCAATGTGTTGTATTTGAAGACAGCCCACACGGAATTGAAGCTGCCCAGAATGCTAATATGAAATCGGTTGCCTTGACCACATCCCACCCTGCAAATGTTTTTATGCATTTAAAACCCGATCTTGTTGTTGGTTCGCTCGCAGAGGTAACCCCAACACAAATCTTAGAACTCTTTCATTAAGATGAAAAAACTATCCTTACATCATAAAGTACTTTTCGCCCTGTTGCTGTCTTTTGGACTAGGGATTTGGATAAATCTCCAACATGGTTCAGCCCCTTCTGTCTCCTGGGTTCTTTGGCTGATCAGTTTCTGTGAATTCACAGGGAAACTTTTTCTGAACGCTTTAAAAATGGTTGTTATTCCATTGGTCTTAACATCTGTAATTTGTGGAGTCTCTCAAATTGCTGGGGATAAGGATTTTGGACGCCTTGGTCTCAAAACTTTATTACTCTACTCATTGACGGGTATTTTAGCCGTTGCCACTGGTTTGCTCTGTGTAAACCTCATTCGTCCAGGATTCGTGGATCCCGAAGTTCGGGATGCATTATCCAATGACCTTAATGCCGCTCAGCCTTCTTCTTTGGAAAGTGCCCTGCAGGTTGCAGATAGTGGGTGGTCCAACCTGCTGGAGATATTTCATCGAATGGTACCGCCCAACCTCTTCACCGCAGCAGTCGAAGGACAATTGCTCGGACTGATCTGCTTTGGTTTGCTCTTTGGATTTTTTCTTGGGCAAACCAAGCCAGAGTTTCAGAAAACCCAGCTTTCCTTTTGGCAGGGATTACAAGAAATTATTCTAAAGATCACCCACTTCATCCTACGATTTGCCCCTATTGGTATTTTCGGTTTGGTCACACCCACACTAGCCAAGAGCGGCTTGGATATGTTTTGGCTTATGGGTGGGTTTGCCCTGACTGTTTTCCTGGCCTTGGCCATTCACGCCCTGCTTGTTTTGCCCCTGCTCCTTAAAACCTTTGGGGGAATTAAATTCATAGATCATTACCGGGCGATGGCCCCTGCCCTGCTGACTGCATTTTCCACCGCATCCTCCTCTGCGACTCTCCCTGTGACTATGGAATGCACGAACAAACGCGTAGGAGTATCCTCTAAAATAAGTGGATTCACCCTGCCCCTTGGTGCAACTCTCAATATGGATGGCACCGCCCTCTTTGAATGTGTGGTGGTCATCTTCCTCGCCCAGTTTTTCGGAATCGAAATGAGTTGGGCGACCCAATTTTTTGTAGTCTTACTTGCCCTCTTAACCTCTGTGGGAGTGGCAGGCATTCCTTCTGCCAGCCTCGTTGCTATTTTGGTTATTCTACAAGCCGTTGGTTTTGATGAGCAATCTATTGCAACAGGGGTCAGCATGATTTATGTGGTAGACCGAATCCTCGATATGTCCCGCACGATGATCAATGTTTTGGGAGACAGTTGTGCAGCAGCCATTATTGGAAAAAGTGAAGGTGAATCGGGGTACTACAATGGCAACTTATCCTGATTCTGCGTGAATTTTCAACTTTCTGCAGATTACTCCCCACAGGGAGACCAACCCGAAGCCATTCAAAAGTTGGTACAATCGATCCAGGAAGGAAACAGAAACCAAACTTTACTCGGAGTCACCGGTTCTGGAAAGACCTTTACCATGGCCAACATCATTCAGGAAATTCAGCGGCCTGCACTGATCATTTCCCACAACAAAACTTTAGCGGCTCAGCTCTATTCTGAATTTAAAAGTTTTTTCCCCAACAACGCAGTTGAATATTTCGTAAGCTACTACGATTACTACCAGCCAGAAGCTTATGTACCCTCCACCGACACCTTTATTGAAAAAGATTCCTCTATAAATGAAGAAATTGAGCGACTGCGACTAGCCGCCACAGGTTCATTAATCAGCCGAAATGATGTCATTGTGATCGCCAGTGTCTCCTGTATCTATGGGTTGGGTTCTCCGGATGACTTTCGGGCTCTATCCGTCGAGCTTTCTGTGGGCACCGAGATATCCAGAGACGACTTTCTGCTTCAATTGGTATCTGGTCTTTACAATCGAAACGATCTGGACCTCCGTGCAGGCAGGTTTCGGGTACGCGGAGATGTGGTTGACATATTTCCAGCCTATGCAGAAAACCCTCTGCGGGTTGAATTCTGGGGTGATGAAATTGAAAACTTAAAAGAATTCGATGTTCTAACCGGTGAAACCCTCCGAAAATTTGAAAACTACCGGATTTATCCGGCCAACCAATATGTTACCACCAAAGACAAGGTGGAGATAGCCTGCAAATCGATTGAGGCGGAACTGGAGGATCGGGTTTCCTCCTTTGAGAAAGACAACCTTTTATTGGAAGCTCAAAGGATCCGAATGCGAACTGAATATGATCTGGAAATGCTTCGGGAAATTGGATTTTGCAACGGAATAGAAAATTACTCCCGCCATTTATCCCAGCGCAAACCAGGTCAGCGTCCATGGTGCCTAATTGATTTCTTCCCCGAGGACTTTGTATTATTTATAGATGAAAGTCATGTGACCATTCCACAAATCGGTGGCATGTATCATGGAGACTTCTCGCGAAAGCAAAAATTAGTCGAGTATGGGTTCCGGCTTCCCTCCGCACTGGACAACCGTCCATTGAAACCGGATGAGTTTGAAAAAGTGACCGGGCAAACAATCTTCGTATCTGCAACTCCGGGTAAGTTGGAACTTGAAAAGAGTGCCGTGATCGCCGAGCAATTAATCCGCCCAACCGGACTGGTGGATCCACAAATGGAAATTCGCCCAATATCGGGACAGGTGGAGGATTGTATAGGAGAAATCAGAAAAGTAGTTGAAAGGGGAAATCGTGCCCTTGTCACTACCCTTACTAAAAGAATGTCCGAAGACCTTACTGAATACTTGCGGGAACGGGATGTGAAGGTCGAGTACCTTCATTCCGATGTGGATGCAATTGAAAGGGTTGAGATCCTCCGAAACCTTCGGGCTGGAGAATACGATGTGATTGTGGGGGTAAATTTGCTGAGGGAAGGACTGGACCTTCCTGAAGTTGAGCTTGTGGCGGTATTGGATGCCGACAAGGAAGGTTTTCTACGCAGTGAGACGAGCTTAATTCAAACTGCGGGCCGGGCAGCCAGGCATGAGCTTGGGAGAGTGATTTTTTATGCGGATGTGATGACCAAGTCCTTGCAAGCGGCTTGGGATGTCTGCCAATACAGAAGAGAAAAACAAATCGAGTATAACGAAAAGCATGGAATTACTCCCAAGAGTGTATCCAGACCAATTCAAAAAAGCCTGAGAACAGAAAAAGAAGAAGATCAAGAGGTCTTGATGGTTTCGGAGTCTAATTCCCCCAAAGAAATTAAAAAGCTCATCAAACAACTGGAGAAGGAGATGTTTGATTCAGTGAAAAAACTCGAGTTTGAAAAAGCGGCTTTACTGCGTGACCAAATCAACTTTCTCAAAGATGGTACAATCCCTTCGAAAAACAAGAATGCACCCAAGAAATATGGTAGGAAAAAAAGGTAAGTTGATCTCCTGCCGATTTCTTTTCGCAGGTTTATCGGCGTTTTTTCATTTGTTCTTTCTTTCGTTAACTCTGCAAGCAGGGGTGGAATCCAAACGAGTGCTTACCTTTCATTTTGATAAAATTGAAGTAAAGGGTGCCCTGACCGTTTTTATCGAACCAGGAAAAAGAAACCGGCAAGTGGAATACTATGCAGACTCGTCGATCATTGATTCCGTTTCCGTAGAAGTTAAAAACCGAACACTTTACCTGGATGCTAATAACTCCTTCTCACTGTTCCGAAAAATACCCCTGATTAAACTCAGTGCCCAAAGAACATTCCCTATCGAAGTGGTGGTATCAATAGACAAACTCAGCGATATTCGCCTACTCGGCCAAAGTAACCTCAGAATGAAGAATGTATCGGGCAAGCAATTGAATATCTTCTCTAATTCCAACGGATCTTTTCACGGTATTGATTTAAAATTCGAAAGTTTAAAAATCCGGCACGAGGGCTCTGGCAATATCAGCCTGCAAGGCCGGGATGTGCTTTCTTTAAACGCAGAGATGTATGGTTCTGGCTCCTTACTCTGCGAACACTTATTTCTGCAGGAGGCTTTGCTTTCCCATCACGGAACGGGCGAGGTCATTATTGCTCCAAACAATTGGTTGGATGCCCGAATTTTTAACTCTGGGAATATAAAATTGCTGGAGCAACCAAGAGGCAGAGTCTTTAAAAAGGAGGGAAATGGAGGAGACTTGATCGAGCTCTACCAAGAGAGCGAAACAAAAGCAGACACCTCTCCGATCAGAGATGAATGACTTCGCCCTCTATAGCAGGGCGGACGCTGTTTAACTCTTTGGAAGCAAGCCCGGCAATTTCATCCATCTTTGCATCATCATGAGAAGGATCATGGTGAAAAAGTAAGGTCTGTTTCACAGATGCTGCACGAGCAACCTTTACAGCCTCCTGCCAGGTCGAATGTCCCCATCCCTTGAAGTTTGGATATTCCTCATCCGTGTAAGCAGCATCGTAGATCAGTAGATCCGCCCC
>JAYPAW010000065.1:0-5173 GCA_038123915.1 Opitutales bacterium | reverse complement strand
GATGCATATTGCAGGGCATGGATGCGCATATAATCGATAGGCTCCGCATCTGGGTTGGAGCGTAGGAGTTCGATGCAACGATCCAAGCTTTTGGGGGAGAGGGGATTAAGTAAATGGAGTAGGGTCATGTGCCGAATGGCATCCACCCCTGTTTTATTTCTTTGGGCACTGAGGGAAGCGAGCGAGCGACCAATTTCAACCAGTTTCGTATTATCCTTTAAATGAACGGTGAGCCTGGTGAGAAGAAATACACCTTCTGGGTAGAGGGGGTATTCATCCAGTAACTGGACTAATCTTTCCCGGGCTTGCTCAGCTTTGCCAGTTTCGGCGAGGAGTTCGCAAAATACTAAAATATTGTCGGGGTCGGCAGACCAAACTGGGCTCTGCATGAGGCGATTGATTTCGCGATAAGATACTTCCCCGGCAATTTTTCGTTCCTGTATGGAGAGCTCGTCATCTTTGAGGGTAAGCAAGCTTTTATCCAGGAGCTCGGAGCGTTTATCCAAGTCATCAATATTTTGGAGAGCGGAGGACCATTGCAGAAGGGCTTGGGCAGGGTTGGTCCGAAATTGGAGGCGTACATAGTTATAAAGTGTTTCCTGGTCTCCAGGGTTGAGCAGGTGGGCAATGCGGCCCCGGCGTACTCCTTCATCCAGAAGCCCACCCGCGTTATCGATCGTTTCGTCGAGGTAAATTTTAGACTGGTTAAAGAGCTTGGCTGACTTCCAGTTGCGAATTTTTGGGAGGTATAAATCGATGGTAAAAAATGCAGTGCCAAAAACGGTGAGGCAAAAAAGGGTAAAGATATAACTTAGGTGTAAGCCAAACATCTTATTGAGGGATGAAAATCATAAGGAGTTTACACTTTAGCACGCTACCGCCCTTGGCCGCATGCATAAAACAAAGCCAATCTCGGATGAATACTGATAT
The DNA here is from genome assembly GCA_038123915.1 of Opitutales bacterium. Taxonomy (GTDB): domain Bacteria; phylum Verrucomicrobiota; class Verrucomicrobiia; order Opitutales; family Seribacteraceae; genus Chordibacter. The sequence continues at coordinate 4,243 of JAYPAW010000065.1, read as the reverse complement.
GGAATCTGGCAAAAATTACCCGGTGCCAATGGGGTGGGCACTGGGAAAGTCTACTTCGTGTTCGTCTATTTCCACTTCGGTGGGACGACCAAGAATTTCAAAAAGTACACGCACGCGCTCCCGTGCTGGGATGAGTTGGGTAACCACTCCTTCATCCCCCTTGAATAAGCCGGAGATGACCTTGATATTGTCTCCAATTTTGTGGGGCTGATCAGGGATCTCGACGATACCATCGGGGGAGAGCAACCTAAGCTCGATCATGACCTGGGGGGATACATGTACAGGTACGCCCTTGCACCTGACAATGTAGGCTACACCGCGGGCATAATGGACATTTCTCAAATGCTCGACGGGATCGAAGCGGGCAAAGAAATACCCGGGGAACAAGGGTTTGAGAGGGCCGGACTTTGCTTTTCTTGCCCTTTGGGTACGGGGAAGAAAGACCTCCACATCGTCGAGGGTGGAGAGGGTGGCAGAGGCTACCATTTCCTGCCTTGGCTTGGCCCGGATGCAATACCACCCAATGGACCAATCCTTCATCTCCTGTTCATCGTTGCTCATCTCTAAAATTTGAGGAGTCCTGCGAGTGCAGGTAGAAGCCGACCTCCTGCACGGGTCAGTTTTTTTAATTTTTCGATACGGATTTGGTAAAATTCGTCTGTTGGCTCATCGGTTCCAGAGAGAGAATCTTCCATGCGTTGGATTCTCTCTTTGGCACTTTCCATATGAGGCATAATTTCTTCTTTGATGAAGTTGGCAAAGAGTCGACGAAATTCGGTCTCTGCAAGGTAGTGATCTCTGCGGTCGCCGGGTACATAACTGGTGCGAACTGCTTTGAGCGAGCGCAGGGTCTTGAGCCCCTGACTGGCCGATCCCAGGCTGATGCCCAACCGGCTGACAATTTGGTCCATTGGCAGCGGAGTGGTGGAGAAATAAAGTAACCCATAAATTTCACCAACCGAGCGGGGCATCCCAAGCATGCTCATCATTCGGACGAAGAAATCAATGGATTCAATTTCCAAATCCTTGTTGGATTTCTGGGCCGTTTGGTTGCCTGTTATGGGCGATGGGTGGGGCATTGACTTCAAAGTTTTCAAAAAAAAATGAAATTAGCAAGGAATTTAAGAAATTTTCCTGTAGGTCGATTCTATGAAGTATGATGATTTCTGTTCATTTGTTCTACTTGCACATGGGCAAGTAATTTAATAGCGTAAATTTTATGCAAAATCCAAGAGATCAAGGACATGCCCTGCTGCACAGGTTGTGTTTGCTTGCTCTGATTTTTGTCTGGTTTTGGATATCGCTTGATTTGTGGGAGGGGTGGGAGCTCTCCCTGATCACCCTTCCATGGAACTATGCAATGGTGGCGATGGCGGGTTTGCTGGTGGCCACTTTTGGGTCTTTGCAAAATTACGGGGCTTTTTACATTAAGAATGGATGGCAGCGGGTAAGGGAGTCCTTCAATAAAGCGAATTTCCAGTCCTCCTTAATCGCATTTTTTGTTTTCGCTTCTTATTTCGCAACCAAGGACAATGAGACGAGCCGTCTCTTTTTGGCTTTTTACATTGTGATCTGTTGGCCGATTTTACTGGGGGCCAATTTTGCCCTGCCAGGTGTATTTAAAAGGGTCATTGGATTTCGGGGGATGAACCGGGAAAGTTTGCTGATTGGAAATCCCCATTCCGTTAAGGACTTGAACCTTTGGATGAGGCAGCAGACTGCCAATGGATTTTCCTTTTTGGGGGTCTTTTCGACGTCCAGGAGAGAATTAGAAGAAATTGAGGGCTTACCTGACCTTGGATATTTTGATGAGCTCGAGGATTATTTGAAGAAAAACCGGGTGCATCAATTGGTGGTTCTTCCAGACCGCTTGATGGAAGACTGGGTAAGCCGGGTTGCAGAATTGGCCACCCAGTACGGATGCCGGGTCTTGATTTACAACAATTTATCGGGCCTTTTTGATGCCCGCCTCGTTTTTATGGAGGAGTCGGGCAGGCAATTCTTTACCTTGCTGAATGAGCCCCTGGAAAGTCCATTTAATCAAATGGTGAAGAGGTGCTTCGATCTTTGCTTAAGCATCCCTGCACTGTTGATCCTTCTTCCTCCCACCATGCTGTTGGTTAAATTGTACCAATCCATGCAGGCTCCCGGGCCGATCTTTTTTAAACAGGAGCGTGTGGGGCTGGCGGGGAGAAAGTTTGTGATTTGGAAATTTCGTTCGATGACTCATGCCAAGGCAGGGGAGCGGGATGAATCCGTACAAGCACACGAGGGCGATGATCGCATCTTTGCCTTTGGAAAGTTTATGCGACGGTTCAGTATCGATGAGCTTCCCCAGTTTATCAATGTTTTGAAAGGTGATATGAGCCTGGTCGGTCCAAGGCCATATTTAGCAGAGCATGATTACTTATTTGAGCGAAATTTTAAGGCATATCGGGTGCGTCAGTTTGTGAAGCCTGGAGTGACTGGACCCGCCCAATGCCGCGGACTTCGTGGAGAATTTACCGATCCAGATTTGGTTAGTAAAAGAATCGAGATGGACTTTAATTATGTGGGGAATTGGTCGATTTGGTTGGATGTGGAAATCGTGATCCGCACCATTGGCCAAGTAATCTTTCCTCCAAAGTCTGCTTATTAAGGGCTTGATCTGTTTGGAGATTGCCTTGGCAACTTCATAAACCTGATCAGTATAGCAGAGGTGAATAAATCGATTGTACAGGCACTGGGCGTATCTTTCTACAACGGGAACCTATCGGATGCTTGTGAATTGGCTAAAAAAGGCGGTTTGATTACCGCACCATCTGGCCCGGGCTTGGCTCAGGATTTAACCCGTTGTCCGGAGTACCGCAGGGCGTTGGAATATTCCGACCTGGTTCTGGCTGATAGTGGGCTTCTTTGCCTGTGGAAAAAATGGGTCGAGAAAAAGCCTCTTTCCCGAATTTCTGGGCTGGTTTTTTTACAGGGTATCCTCAACACGATTGATTGGGAAAACAACGATACATTTTGGGTCATGCCCGATGAGGGCCAGGCAGAGGCCAATCGGGACTGGATTAGCAAGACCTTTGGAGCGAGCCTGTCGAATTCATCGATTTATATCGCTCCCCAATACAAGAAAACGGGTGGGATATCCGATCCATCCCTGCTTGCTCAGATTGAAGAGAGCAGACCGAATACGATCTTTATTCAAGTGGGTGGGGGTGTGCAGGAAAGACTGGGTTTATTTCTGAAGGAAAATTTATCCTACACACCCAGTATCTTTTGTACGGGAGCCGCTCTGGCTTTTTTATCGGGCGAACAGGCAAGTATTCCCCGATGGGCAGATTCTCTTTACCTCGGTTGGTTGCTCCGTTGTATCCATCGTCCAAACATTTTTATTCCCAGGTATCTCAAGGCATTTCGCTTGGTTTATTTGCTGGCGAAGTATGGAAAGAATCCGCCGCCGATCCGTGGTTGAGCCAGGTAAATAAATCTGTAATCTAATTCGATTTCATGCAACCTGCTATCCATCGATCCCAACCTAAAACAACCGCCCCCAAACGGGCGAGTGTACATACTTTGGGTTGTCGATTAAACCAATCGGAAGGGATTTCCTTGGAGGGAAAGCTACGCGAGGCGGGATACGATTTGGTGCCCTTTGGAGAACCCGCAGATCTGGGGGTAATCAATACCTGTACGGTAACCAATGAGGCCGATGCAAAGTCGCGCAATGCGATCCGACGGTTTTCCAGGAATAACCCAAAGGCCACCACGGTGGTGGTGGGTTGTTACTCCCAAATCTCTGCCAATGAAGTGGCAATGGTGGATGGGGTAGACTATGTGATTGGGAACCACGATAAATTGAATTTCCTTGAGTATTTGAGCGAGGAAAAACCGGAAACTCCGGTTGTGGTGAGGGAGCGGATTGACCGGGAGGATTTTTCGATCGGGTTGGTAGGGGAGGCAAAGTTTGAACAGCGGGCCAATTTAAAGATTCAGGATGGGTGTGATTTTATGTGCTCTTTTTGTATCATCCCATTTGCCCGTGGTCGGGCTCGTTCGAGGGACTGGGACGATTTGCTTGGCGATGCCAGGCGAATGATCGATCAGGGAGTAAGGGAGCTTATTTTAACCGGGGTAAATCTCGGAACGTACCAGTCGGATGGTCGGGATTTCCTGGGAATGATTGAAGGGCTAAGCGAATTGAAGGGCCTCGACCGCTTGCGCATAAGCAGTATCGAACCCACTACGATTCCCGAAGGCTTGT
>JAYPAW010000064.1:3740-5322 GCA_038123915.1 Opitutales bacterium | reverse complement strand
GGTGGAATTGCAGAAATGTCCGAACTCCCCAAAGAGGTCCGTGAAAGAACCGATAAATTAGATGCGGTAGGAAACACGACTGCTGCTATTGGTAAAGGCTTTGCTATCGGGTCGGCTGCACTTACTGCTTTAGCCCTATTTGCCGCATTTACCGCATCTTTTAACCAGACCCACCCTGATAGCCCTTTATCCGAAATCAATATTCTTGATCCGAAAGTCATGGCAGGTCTTTTTGTCGGAGGTATGCTTCCTTTCTTATTTAGTGCTCTGGCAATGGGCGCGGTTGGGCGTGCTGCCATGTCTATGATTCAGGAAGTTCGCAGACAGTTTCACAACATTCCTGCCCTGAAAAAAGCCTTGGAAGTGATGAATCAAAATGATGGAAAAGCCAGCTCAGATTGGTCTGAAGAAGACAAAAAATCATTCGATGATGCGATTGACGCAGCTGAGTATGGCAAATGCGTGGAAATTTCCACCCAATCAGCGATTAAAGAGATGGTTGCACCTGGAGTTGTTGCCATTGCCACGCCTGTGCTGATTGGCTTTGCTGGAGGAGCAACCATGCTTGGTGGCTTATTGGCGGGTGTGACCGTCAGCGGAGTGCTCCTTGCTCTATTTCAGTCCAATGCAGGTGGTGCCTGGGACAACGCCAAGAAAATGGTTGAGGAAGGCTATGAAATTAATGGTGAGCGGTATGGAAAGGGATCAGACCTACATAAAGCCGCAGTTGTTGGAGATACCGTTGGAGACCCGCTGAAAGACACCTCGGGTCCATCCCTCAATATTCTTTTAAAACTTATCTCGGTGGTCGCTTTGGTTTTAGCTCCCTTTATTACCGTAAGCGGTCTACTAGGTTAAATTATTTTTAACAATCTATTCCCCGACAGAGCGGGCAAATTCGGCCCGCTCTTCGGGGTTTGCTTTATAGTAGGAGGTTCCTGCCACAAAAACATCCACTCCTGCTTCTAAGCACTCTTCTACATGCTGGGGGCCGACCCCACCATCCACTTCAATGAGAAAGTCGTGACCTCCTTCTGCTCGTCGTTTAGAGAGCTCACGCACTTTGTCTAAAACATAAGCTTTAAAGCTTTGACCACCAAAACCTGGGTTTACGGTCATACAAAGACACAAATCGACTTCGTCCAGGTAAGGAAAGAATAAATCAACTGGAGTATCTGGGTTGATTGCTAATCCGGTTTGGATTCCAGCATCTCGAATTTTCTTAAGTGACGACACATGGTCATACTCAGGCTCTAGATGAATGGTAATTAACTCGGAGCCTGCGGCAATGAATGGATCCAAATATAAATCTGGTCGTTCAAGCATCAAGTGAACATCGAAAAATAGTTTAGAGCCCGATCTTAGATCAGCAACGGTTTGCGGACCAAAACTTAAATTCGGAACAAAATGACCATCCATGAGGTCCAAATGAATCCACTGCCGACCATCGCTCTCCACCTCGTCCAAAGAAGAACGAAGGTTTCCATGATCACCTGCAAGTAAAGAGGGAGCCAAAATCTTTTTCATGTAAAAATCTATACCCTCTTCACCAAGCTTGGTTCAATAAGGAAAGACAAACCTC
>JAYPAW010000064.1:0-3640 GCA_038123915.1 Opitutales bacterium | reverse complement strand
ATTGCACGCAAATTAAGTCCCGCAGCCAGCAGGGTGTCTCCAGGACGATAAGCTTCTGTAGAATCTCCATATTGGCTAATTTGGACGATTAAAGATGCATCCGCATCAGTCGGATCATTTACCAAGTGAAAGCTTCCATCTTTGAGTATACTTTTTCTTATTTCGCGATCAAGTTTTGGTCCAAGTAAAGGGGCTAAAGAATCATTTTTTACCCGGAGATGAAGTTTATAAATATCAGAAACTGGATGCCCCATTTTTAAGGCACACCCTGCAATGAAGAAGATGGAAAAGAATGGAAAGGCAACTAAAACAAAAAGTCGCCTATTCATTGCGTAACTTCGCAACAGACTTCTCTGCTTCCCTGGCAGCATCAGATTCAGGTGCAGTCGTGATGGCTTGGTTGTAAAATTGGAGAGCAGGTTGATTTCCTAGCTCCTGCCATCGAACCAAAAAATACTTTCCGTACTGCTCTACATACTTTCCGACTTCCAATTTACTTTGGGCAAGGCTTTCTCTCATGGCTTGTCTGCCTTTTCGTGCGAGTTCCTTTCTTTCGGAAGACTCTTTGATGCGCAGCTCAAACTGTTCTTGGCTTTCATTAGCACCCCTCGGGGGAGACTGTTCAAACAAAATCAGATAATCTTCATAATAATTCAGAGCTTGCAAGGTAGAACCCTGATCATAAGAAGGGCCAGACACAAAACCTTGGTGTATTTCTCCGAGCATAAAATAAGCTTTTTCACAATGATAGTGATCAGGGTAATAATTCACCAATCTTTCAAGGGCATCGACGGCTTCATCGATTTTATCATCCTTTAAAGAAATTTCCGCCAACACGAGAAGAGCCCGGGGGGCAAATTTCGGACCTCGGGAAAGTTCTACAATTTGATTAAACCTCTCCCGGTCCTCGGATCCGGATCGCAATCGGGGAACCACACCCCACTTCTTGGGCAGGTCTTCCGTTGCAATCTGCTCTGCGATACGCATGAGGGATGAAGCTACCCTCTCAAAATCATACCGTACATATGCCTTGGCGATAAGTTGCAAATGATCGAATGACTTCTTCCAGTCTCCCTGTTTTTCCCTGATCATCGCCGCACGATAAATCGATTCTGGCCCTATTAAGGTTGGAGTATTTTCAAAATCAATAATCAGGTCACACCGCCGCTTGGTAAATTTTTCAAATAATTTCAAGGCACCCGAAAGTTCATCTGCTCTTTGCAATTCAATCGCTTCTAAAAACCACTCCTTGGCTTCATCGTCCTTGTAAGGATCACGATTCTTAATGAAAAAACCAGTTCCCGGAAATAGATAGGTCTTAACCTCGTCTGATTTTTTGGGGGCTCGAGGGTTCGCATCTGCCTGGTAAAAGCCTAGGGTAAGGATACAGATTGCAACTGAGAAAAAGATTGTTTTTGAAAACATGACTAAAATCGAACGATTGTGGATGACCATGTCAAGCCAGCTCCAAAAGCAACTAACAAGCAAAGGTCGCCAGCAGACAATGCTTTCGTTTGCACAGCCTCATTTAAAGCCAAAGGTATTGATGCCGCAGATGTATTTCCATAACGCTCGAGGTTGCAATAAAACTTATCCATCGGCACCTCCAGTCTTTGAGATAAGCTTTCCACAATCCTCATATTCGCCTGATGGGGGATGACGAGGTTCACATCGCTTATATCAAGGTTCTGCTGCTCAAGTAAAGTACGACAGGAAGACTCCATCACCCGAACTGCTGACTTGAAGATTTCCCGCCCATTCATCTTCAGGAAATGCTTTCGGGAGGAAAGGGTTTCAGGACTTGCTGGCAGTGCAGATCCTCCTGCAGGTTGACAAAGAAGAGAGGGGTTGGATCCATCTGCCCCGCAGTAAAAACCGAGCAATGCCGGTCCGTCTCCCTCTTTAGAAAGAACGGCCGCACCAGCTCCGTCGCCAAACAACACACAGGTGGTTCGGTCTTCCCAATCCATGATACTTGACATCTTTTCTGCCCCAACAACCAGAGCTTTTTTATACCGTCCAGATGTAAGCATTGCATCAGCAACATCCAACGCATACAAGAAACCAGAACAAGCAGCTTCCAGATCGAAACAAGCCACTTTCCTGAGCCCCAGCTTGTGCTGTAAAAGACAAGCGGTTGATGGAAAAGCCATATCAGGTGTGATGGTAGCCACCAATACAAGATCGATTTCATCCGGAAGCACACCTGCATGATCAAGTGCTCTTTGAGCAGCCTCTAAAGCTAGGTCACTGGTTGATTGCTCCTCAGAACCAAATCTTCTTTCAAGGATTCCAGTTCGGGAACGAATCCATTCATTAGATGTATCCACTGTCTCGCTGAGCTGATCATTTGAGACAACTCGATCTGGGCCGTAAGCTCCTATGCCCAAGATGCGAGTGTATTTTTCTGTAGTCATATCTTAAATAAATTAACCCTGTAAACTATTGGTTCAAGGGTGTCGGGCGTAATAATTCATTGGCACCTCGAATATCATCCTGCATCTGCCCAAGCATGTCATGCCGGACTAAATCCAGGGCAATCTTAACCGCCCCACTTACATGGTTGCGATTGGATGACCCATGAGCCTTGATTACATTGCGATTGAGCCCGAGCAAGGGGGCTCCGCCAAACTGTTCTGGGTTTATGCGCTGCTTTAAACTCCGAAAAGCACCCATGGAAAGAAGAGCACCCGTTTTACGGATTGCATTCCTCTTAAGTTCCTCATCCAAAAAACTGCCAATTAATTTGCTAAGGGATTCGCACGCCTTCAAAACGATATTTCCTACAAACCCGTCACAGACTACCACATCGACGACATTCTCAAATATCTGAAAACCTTCAATCAATCCTGCATAGTTGATGATCGTTCCGTTGATATCTTTGAGCATAGAGTGGGCCTCATGAATTAATTCATTCCCCTTCCCTTCCTCCGTGCCAATTGTAAGTAACCCGATTTTTGGACGAACTAAACCCAGGGCAACCCGAGCATAGTTTGATCCGAGAATGGCATTTTGAACGATGTGAAAAGGCTTGGGGTGTGGGTTGGCTCCAGCATCTAACAAAGTGAAGTATCTTTCCCTTCCAGGCCAGATGGTGCAAAGAGCCGGTCTCTCGACTCCCTCCAAGGTGCGTAGACGAATCGTTCCTCCCGCCATTAAGCAACCTGTGTTTCCACAACAAAGCATCGCTTCGGCTTCCTTGTCCTTAAGGGCTTGCAGGGCAAGAGCCATAGAGGAATTCTTTTTGTTTTTGATTCCAGCAATTGGCTTTTCATCCATGCCGACCACTTCAGGAGCATGACGGATTTCGTGGGGGATAGATCGCCAGTCAGAATTATCTCCTAGCAATGAGGTAAGCTCATTCTCGGGACCAAAAAGCAAGTACTTCAGATCTCTGGGAGCAAAAGAGGTTGATTTGAGGAGCCCCGATAATACTTCTTGGGGACCTTTGTCCCCGCCCATTACATCTACGGCAAGGGTAATGTGAGCCTCTGGACTAGCCATGCAGAAGCTCTGTCAATAGAGATTAAACCTCGAGATCTAAGACTTGGCGTCCGCGGTATTCCCCGGTTTCAGGGTTCACACGGTGGGGACGCGAAAAGGATCCGTCCGGTTCTTTGACAAGATGAGGGGCTTGGAA
>JAYPAW010000063.1:0-5403 GCA_038123915.1 Opitutales bacterium | reverse complement strand
AATACCGCCCATGCTCCCAGCCCGGAGCATGCCAGAGAAAAAAGGGCATGATAAAACAGACCGATGGGCACGCCTCCCCAAACCATCTCCTCAGATGACCAGTTCCAAAAATCCTGATGTAAAAACAGCAGGGCCAAGAAAAGCATCCAAAATATTTTCATCTGGGGGTAGAATCCTTACCTCTTCTCGGCTTACTCTTCACTTTTTCCAACTGCATAAAGATGCGTCTGTGTGGAAACATAAAGGGTCTGGTTGGCAACCACAGGTGAGCTGTATATGGGTGCACCCAGATTAATTGCCTCAGGTTCTGCGTATTCTTTCCCATGCTCAAAAATTAATAGATCCCCATCCTCATTTCCTAAAAGTACTTTCCCATCCACGAGCAGGGTGGATCCCCATATGCGACTGTATGAGTCGTGCGTCCAATACACCTCCCCAGTTTCAGCATCCAGGCAGTGCAAAATCCCTGCATACTCAGCCTGATAAATGAGACCATCCCCAATCGAGGGAGTTGATATCGTTCTTCCAATATCGGTATTTTTCCAAAGTACCTCACCTGAATTTGCGTCTACACAAGATAACCGCCCCACCCCATCACCATGTTCCGGATCCTGTCCAATGGAACAGTAGATTTTATTGTTGTGGAGTACAGGAGTGGCAATCAGCTCACTCGGCCCTGGAGGTGTGGCATAGGGAATTTTTCTGCCCTCTGCATCAATCCGATAGCCTGGCTCATTACAATCTAGCTTCCATTTTGGAAGAAAGAGGTCAAAACCCTCCTCGTCCTGCTTGGTCTGGTTGGGATAGGCATAGAGGAAGCCATCTGTCCCTCCCCAAAATAAAGTTTCGACACCTTCGACTAGGCCATAGGTTAAAGATGACCAAGCAGCGTGAAGGGATGCTTTACTTGCCCCCGACCCATCCTCTCCGATGAGTGCCCCGGTACTTTTATCCAACGCGATCCAGCTCGGTGAAAGAGGGCTTGGTATGTTTGTATGGGACCAGTCCACTCCGTTGGAAGTGGCAACAAAGATACGATCGCCAACGATCAAAGCGGATGAGCTGGTCACATTGTGAGGGAACACCCCCAACTCATCACGCATATCATATCGCCAAATGATATCGGCATCGAGCTCAGGGTTAAGCAAATCCAAGGCTCCCTTGGGCCGTACATAATTCTCTTCATCCTTGTAAGGGCCATCATTGCCATTTTTCAATCCCTCCAAATCCAGGCAAATCACCTCACAGCGATTGGTAACCACATAGGCTCTGTCTTTCTCGATAGCTGCCGATGAGCATACCCCTATGTACTCCCAGTCACTTACTTTACCTGCCCCAAGCTTGGGAATGACTAGCTGCCATTCAAAGGCTCCGCTTACCTCATCAAAGCACATCACCACTCCACGGTCTCCCTTCTTTTGGGAATCGCGTACAGATTCATTATTGGTGCCAACCATTACTTTTCCTTCTCCGATGGTGACATTCCCATAGGATTGCGATCCAAGCTTTGCGACCCACTTGATATTTTCTGTGGTAGATAAATCCACACTTTCATCCTCATTAAACTCACCTGGTTTAAATTTAAAAGTAAGGCCTTTTTCGGATGATACCATGTTGCGGGAATGATCTTTTCCCCAACTCGGCCAGTCCTCGCCTGTTAAAAGCGGGCTAAAGATTGCTAGGCTTATTACTGATATGAGAAAGGGGCAGGTTTTCATGGATAAGGAAGGGGAAGAAAGTTAAGGCTTTTGGTAAATTTTAAGGTTATCGAAATATACCTTCTTTTGGCTTTGGGGGGACATGGCATAAATCCCTGGTGCTCCCAAAAGGTGGGGTTTGGAGTGAACCTCTTCAAGCGTCCACTGCTCAGGTTCAGGCTCCTCTCTTGGCCATGCTTTGGCCCGGATCAAGCCAGATCCGTCTTCCTGTATATCGATTTGAGTTTTTAACCGATACCACTTGCCGGCTTCCACAGGAAAGGGCACAGACCTTTGGAAGCGGTCATAATTAGACACAACTTGCAAAGCATTGGCATTTCCAACCAAAGCAAAAATATACCTTTGGTTTATTACCCCTACGGTGGATTTGACTCTGCGATTTCCATCCACCATCGCATCCATTTCAATGATATAATCTTTCTCTTTCCAGGAACCCACAAAGTTCATGGCTCGCTGAAACAGAACCCGGTCCAAAGTATTACCGGCTACAACTTCCCCTTCCATTTCCTGGACCTGCCAGCGCATCCGTGCTCCCAGCCAGGGAAGCGGTGGGTAGGAGTACGAAACTCCATCGGAAGCCACTTGGTCCAAAGCATACCCCGACTGAAAGTCCTCTTGATAGGGTAAAGCAGGCAGAATTCTTCCCCTGGCGAAACCAGATAATTCCTGAAAACTGACCCGCAATGCACCTGCCGATAATTGGGCACCGGGAGTGGTTGTCAGAGTCCCTGGGCCGGAGACTGAAAGATTGCCATCCAGCTTTGCCTGCACTTTGGCAGTTGGGGGGATCCATTTTTCCCAGGACAAACCATCACCAAGCTGGCGGATTCTTCGGCCAGTACGGTCCAATGCAAATACCCTGAAGTCTATTTTTTTTCCCGCAGACAATGAAAATTCGGAGGGAACCACTTGCAATGATTCGATTTGATCCGTTTGGGCACTGTAATCAAGTTCCCTCTTTTTAAAAGTTGAAGGCTTTTTCGAATTTCCAAAAGCATGAAGCTTCTTCTTGGACTGGACTAAGATCCGCCCCTGGGCAATGGCCGGTGCAGCTAAGCAGGCATGACCAAGATCTATCTCATTAAGGATTTTTCCAGAGTTACCTTGATCTTCCACAACGAACAAATGACCATCAAACATCGGCACATAAAGTTTGCCGTCCGCCCAGGTGGGTGCCGCATGGATTTGATCTGGAGCAAGTTTTACTATCCAGATCGTTTTGCCACTTTCGGCATCATTACAAAACAACTCACCGGTCTTGATTGTGGTGTAAACCCTGTCTTTATGGAGTACAGGTGAACTGGTAAAGGATTCCAGCTCTTCATTTCTCCAGGCTTCAGCATCTGCTCCCAGCTCTAAGATTGATTCTCCCAGTTTTGGTAGTACCTCTGGTTTCTTAATCCCCACCATCCGGCCAATTTTGGAACTATCGATGTTTTCTTTACCGTGAACTGCAATGACGAGGTCCTGGTAAATCACCACCCCTGCATTGACCCCTCCGTGCGACATTTTAAAGCGCCACAGAGGTTGGCCCGTTCGTGCATCCACACAAACCACATGACCACAACCTGTACCGCTGTAAAACACCAGGCGACCATCTTCCAATTCCTCAAAGACCAAGGGTGCGAATGAACTGTCTTGCGGAGTCGTTCCCGGGGTGGATGTCCAAACGAGTTCACCAGAGAATTTATCGAAAGCATAAAACCTGTCTCTTGCAGGGCCATTGGTTCCCCAATTCGCAGTGATTGCATGTAAGATCACGAGGTTCTCACTTACACATGGCCCGCCAGTTCGCCCGTTGGGGAAAGTAAGGCGGGCAAATTCTTCCATTAATGATCGTTCCCATAACAAGGAACCGTCTGGGGAATATCCAATAAGCATCCCAGGGCTGGTCTGAAAGAAAATGTTGCCGGTTTCCGGGTCAACACATGCTGAACCCACTCCGTAGCGATCATAAACAATGTCGCTGATAAAATCTTTCCTTCTTTTATCCCATAACATTTGCCCACTTTCCAAGTCCAGACAGGTAAGGCTCTCTTCCACCTCTTCACCCGCTCCATAATATCCAAACTGATAGACTTTATTTCCTGCAACCACCGGTATTCCCCCACCCTGGATCTCATAGGTCCAAAGCTCCGATCCATTTAGCTCGTCCGGTAAACCTGATTCCGTGGATACCCCCATTCCCTGATCTCCGCGGGCATGCAACCAATTTGAGGATTTATTCTCCAAGTGAACCGTACTGGTCGCAGTAAGGGTTTTCTTTTGCGGAGAGGAAAAACGAATGCAAGAGCTAAGTAAAACACAGGCACTGATAAATAGTGCCAAGGCAAGAGGAGACTTCATAAAACTAGAAAATTTTGAATATCAAGTTAAGTTTAAATTGGTAACCAGCCACCAAGGAACGTCAAACTCGCTTGGGTTGATTTGGAAAGAATTTAAAAAGCGGAAGAGATTACTTTGCGTTTTCCATATCAAGACAGACCCAAGTCCCTGCACTCGACCGGCAATGCATTCTTCCATTTGAGTAGGTGGGGGGCGTCCAGTTGTTCTTGCCTCCCAACACCTGAAATCGAGCAATTTCATCAAAGCCCTTGGAGGAGGCATTCACAATCGCCAACTCTCCCCGATCACTCAGCACTACCAATTTATCAGCGACCAATATTACCGTGCCCACACCATACCCTCGCTCTTCCCATATCTTCCTTCCCTCCATGAGATCCAGGCAAAACAGCGTAGCTCGGTTTGAATTTGCTCCGGCTTGCCCATGGATCCCAAAAGCAAATCCACCTTTATAAACTAAACTTGCCATTTGGCAGGCCACTTCATCCGACTCCCACAGTACCTTAGGCTGGGACTCAGTTAAATCCAGCAGAGCCGCCCCCTTGCCATATCCACTGGCCACGAGCATTTGGCTTCCTAAATCCAAGGGCTGAGCCGCATTCACATCATATCGGGTCCGATGCTGGTAGGTGCTTTTCTCTTGTCCGTTAGCAAAGTCGTGAATCGATATGCCATCTTGATTAAAAACAACCACTTCCATGGGGTTGGAATCCCGGATATACGGGCTTGCGTAACCAGCTTCTGCTCCTCCACCACGCCAAATCTCCTTACCGCTTCCGGCATCGAGTGCCACCAGCGAACCATTCTTGGCTCCGGTTTGGACAATGATTGTATCTTTGTAAAATAAGGGGGCTCCTGAATAGCCCCAGGTTGGACAACGCCCACCCAGGTCATCCACTAAGTGAGTTTTCCAGATAAGCTTCCCAGTCTTTGCTTCTAAGCAAAAAAGGGGGCCTTCGTGTCCAAGTAAATATATTCTTCCCTTGGCAAATGTAGGGGTTGATCTGCTACCTCCCTGAAAATACTTGTCTCCCAAACTCGACGGATAGGAAAAGGTCCAGCTAATCTCTCCCTCCCTGGCCTTTACACAGTACAGGGTGTTTTCATTATCCTTATACCCTTGAGTGTAGGCCAACCCTCCGGCCTCAATGACCGAGGAATATCCCAGGCCCACTTCATGCTTCCACAGAATCTCTGGTTCGTTAAAGCCCCAATCAGTTCGGAGAGAATTCTCCTGCGTACGATGGTTTCGATCAGGTCCACCATAAGTTGGCCAGTCAATCGCCGGAGAGGATACAGTGAATAGTAAGGAAAAAAACGGCAGAAATGGGCGAATCATCAT